>JBCDHA010000420.1:0-4098 GCA_038750705.1 Bacteroidota bacterium | reverse complement strand
GCATACAACGTCTTAATTACTGATTTAAAATCGTTGTAATTTACCGGTTTTACAATATAGCCACTTATTCCTAGTTCATAGCTACTTTTTACATCGACCTCATTTCTTGAGGTAGTAAGTACAATAAGTGGAATACTGGCAAATTTGGGTTCAGCTTTTCGCGCTTGTAGAAACTCAAGTCCGTTCATCATAGGCATATTGAGGTCTAATAGAATGAGTCCAACATTGGCGCCTTCGGGGGTTAGGAGATAATCTAAGGCCTCCTGCGCATTAGACGAATGCGTGAGCTTGTTGGCAATGCCTGTATCATTTAGCGCTTTGCGCACGGCCAATGCGTCGACCTTATCATCTTCAATTAAGAGAATGTATTTATCACTATGCATACTTTGTTATTCTCGTATCGATTTTTTACGGTTAGACAAAGGAATACTGAATCGTATACAAGTTCCATTGGTAGCCTTTTTATCAAGCCATACTCTACCTCCATTTAATTCTACTATTTTCTTCACTATAGTAAGACCTATGCCGGTACTTTCAAGATTATCCCGCGCATGTAGGGTTTGAAAAATTTTGAAAACACGATCAAAATGGTCCGGGTTTATACCGGGTCCGTTATCTTTTATATAAAACTCGACAATATGACTATATTCCACATAACCTATTGATACTTTTCCATCAGGCCTATCTATAAACTTTATGGCATTGCCAATAAGGTTTTGAAAGACTTGCAATAGCTGAGTTGAGTTATACCAAACCCGGGGTAAATCACTATCAATGATCACTTCAGTATCATTGGTAGTTGATACAAGATCAATGGCAGACTTTACTATCTCCATGGTATTCACATTTTCCTTTTCAAGGTCTTTTCTGCCTATTCTACTATATTCCAGAATACCTTCTATCAGGTGATGTAACCTATTGGTTCTGTTTATTAACATACTAAGATAATCCCGGCCTTCTTCGTCCAGTTTTTCCTTGTAGTCACTTTCCAACCATTGGGCCAGGGAGCTTATAGCCCTTAAAGGAGCTTTTAAATCATGCGATACAATGTATGAGAAACTTCTCAGTTCTTCATGCGTGGCCTCAAGTTCATTGAGTCTGGACTCTAGTTCTTTATTTTTTTGAGTAATTGTACTTTGTAACTCAAGTTGCTTTATACTTATTGCTAAATCACGGGCGGTACCTTTTATCAGTTCTACATGCTCTAGTAGGTTTTCATCTTTTTCTTCCCAAAAAATATTGAGTGTGCCAAGTAATTCTTCGTTGTAAACCAATGGTATAAGTACATATGCTACTTTGCCGTCTTCCAGAAGTTCTTGTTCCAGATGCGTTGATTTATCGGATAGCACCAAATCAGGGGCAATATAGGGTATTCCATTATTTAGCTCATTTATCACTTCAGTTGGCAACTGGTTGCAAGGAGTTTCAAAGCTGTCCCCATCGGTTATTGTCCTATAGCTCTCATCATAATTTTTGAAGGAAATATTCACACTGGAGCTTGCAGGCAGTAGCTTGTTAAGGTAGTTAATAGTACCATGGGCCAGTTCAGTCAAAGACTCTGACGCTATAATAGCCGAATCAATTTCACGGATAATACCTAGTCTGAACGAATCCAGTCTTAGCTTTTCCTCGGCTTGCTTCTTGATAGTGATATCATTACCAATGGTGATGTAGCCTGTAACCCTATTAAATTCATTTTTTAGAGGAGTAACATGAAGTGATAACCATATAGGCGAACCATCTTTTCTGTAATTTTTAATCTCTTCAGAAAAGACTGCATCTTCTTTTCTTTTTTTCTGAATTGATCTTATCGTCGTCAGGCTGGTTTCAGAACCTCTAAGAAAATCCTCAGCTCTCCTTCCTTTTACTTCTTTATGGCTGTAGCCTGTGTACTTTTCAAATGACTGATTTACAAATTCGATTTGATCTTTTTCATTGGTAAGAATGACGTAGCTATCGGTTTTATTCGCTATTATCGACTGCTTTTTTAACTCATCTTCAACCTTCTTTCTGGACGTAATGTTTGTTATTAAGGCTACTGAACCATCTGCCCTGCCAGTGTTATCGTAGGTTGGTGTTGAGCTAACTTCAGTATTTATAGTATGTCCTTCTCTATGAGTAAAGTTCAATTCGTATTTTTCAGAGATTCCCTTCATCCGATCTTCCGTTTTACTTATTACAATATTTTTATCTTCCTGTGTGGCAAGAAATAGTTTTACATCTTTCCCCAATATCTCCTGGTTAGTGAATCCAATTACCTTAACTATATTCTCATTTGCATAAGTGATGGTATCATCCATGGCTACCCCCAAAATGCCCTCATCCATGTTATCCATTATGAATGAAGATAGGATGAGATTTCGTGAAAGATTAAACCTTAATACCAGCGATATAAAGGTAAACAGACCGATGATAAGTACAGAGATGAGAAAGGTGCCTTGGTTCATCGCAGGGCTATCCAGCTTGTAGGTTACCGTCAGACAGAAAAAAGTAAGGAATAGAAGAAAAAAAATAATTTGCTTAAAATTCGGGAATATAACATGACCTATACCTACTATTATGACCAGGCTAATAACATATTCTGCTGCCATATTATTAGCATAAATCAGGTAAATAGTATGACCTGAGATCACATAGTAAAAACAGAGGGTAAAGGAAATTATATTCCTACGGATCAACGGATAGCGAATTGCTATCACGAAGATAGCGGCAACAGCCATACCGATGGTTATTCGAATGAATACAGGATCACAAGTGCCTGGCAGAAGAACCGGATAAAGAAAGGCCAAAGACGGATAAATTACTATTACAGAAATGTATAGCCATTTGACCGAATCAAAAGATAGATCCAACTTACCCTTTAAATAAAGAGGGGTATTGTTGCCAAAAACGCTCATTTATGACCTCAATTTTAGTATTGCAGTTAACCATACAAAACTAAGAATCAAAAAGAGCCGCCGGAATACCGGAAATAACGCATGCTGTATACGTGTTTTTACCTAGGCTCTATTTTTGACAAGTCTAACTGTTTTTACTCTTCGAAGCAGTTATTTTCAAAAGTTTTCTACCGGTGTCCGAGAAAAGATTTTTCGCTTTGGAATCATTGCTAAAAACACCCTTTATATTCCTTAAAGGGAAGTTCTTAGTTACTCCGCCAAATGACGGGTGTAGGCAGTTTTCAACTTCAAAGAAAAATCTATTCTCGGACGCTTTAAAGACGCTTTTTTCTTGTTTAAAAAAATTAGCCGGATACCAGTGAAAGTTTTCAGTTGAAAATATTCATGGTTAGTAAAAACAAACCGGCGCCTTTAGTTTTCAACAAGAACATTGATTTCACTGGCAAACTTAATTACCTTGTAAGGCTTACCTACTGTGTCAAGAATTGGAGTATAGGTAGCTTTTAAAAGTACTTTTTCCCGGTTTTTTTTGATTCTCTTAAACTCACCTTGTTCAAATTCACCATTAGCAAGTTTTTGCCAAAACGCCGCATAGTCCGCGCTGTTCGCATAATCTGGCTCACAGAATATGGAATGGTGCTTTCCCTTAATTTCTTGTAGCTCATAACCCATTAAATCGAGAAATACCTCATTGGCACTTTGGATGCGTCCGCGCAAATCGAATTCTATAACACCTTGCGAAAGATTAATTGCATTAATCTGATTTTCAAAATTCAGGTTCCGGAGTTTATCTTCAGTGATATTTCGAGCTATTTTTACGATTTTAAAAACTCTGCCCTCTTTATTGGTTACCGGGGTATAACTTCCTAATAGCCAAACTAACTCCCCCTTTTTGTTAATGCGCCGCACCTCGCCGGAAAAGTAATTTCCAGCTCTAAGATTATCCCAAAAATCTTCATAATCGGCTTTGCCGGTGATGTTAAAGTCTACAAATATGCTATGATGCCGACCCTTGATTTCTTCTAATGAATAGCCCATGCTGTCAAGAAACAAGTCATTGGCTCCAAGGATGTTTCCGTCAATATCAAACTCAATCATGGTATTTGCTGCATTTACCGCGGTCATTACCGAACCTAATTCAGACTGGTTTCTACCCATCTCTTCTTGAGTGGCTTGCATTTCTTCCATATTTTGCCTCATT
>JBCDHA010000419.1:0-4108 GCA_038750705.1 Bacteroidota bacterium | reverse complement strand
AATTGTATTTCAGTTTGTCATTTCCATTTTCGTAATCATCTGCACCTTTCTTATGGAAAAGCAGATAGAGTTTTTACGTGATACTGATTTGGGGTTTAAAAGCGAAAATGTAGTACTAATACCTGTTCAAGATACATTAGTAGCCAATCAAATGGAAACCATTAAGGCTGAGTATAAACGCCTCCCGGGTGTTGAACAGGTCACTACTTCTTACGGTGTTCCAGGTATGGGTTTTGGAGGGGCCGTTTTTTGGGTTGAAACAAAAGAAGACGGCATGGTCCAGCAAAGTATCAATACTATATGGGCAGGTGAAGAATATATCGAGACCATGGGCATTGAATTAATCCAGGGACGGAATTTTCATAAAAATTCTGAGGCTGATCGTAACTTAAGGGTACTCGTAAATGAGGCTACGGTCGATCTTATGAACTGGGGTGACAGCGCAGTTGGAAAAAAGATCAAATGGTTTCATGGTGAAAATGAAGGGGAAGTGATCGGAGTGGTGAAAGATTTCAATTATAGTTCCCTTCATAATAAGGTTGATCCTATTCTTATTGGATTATCGAATAATTCCGGAGGATACCTCCATCTAAGAGTCAATTCTGATAATCTCAGGGAGACCATGTCAGATATAGAAGCCATGTGGAAGGGATTTGATCCTAATCATCCGTACCAATATGATTTTCTGGATCAAAATTTCAATGAGCAGTATGAGGCCGATGAGATCCAGCAGCGTTTGGTAGGTACTCTCTCATATTTGTGCATTTTCATATCCATTCTAGGACTTGTTGGGTTGGCTGCTTTTACCGCAGGACAGAAAACAAAAGAGATTGGGGTGCGGAAAGTATTGGGTGCTTCATCAAATAGCATTATTGGCCTTTTCACAAAAGACTATGTCAAATTGATATTGATAGGCTTTATAGTGGCCGTGCCTGTGGCTAACTATATCATCTCTGAATGGCTGAATAACTTTGCCTACCAAGTTCAAATCAGGTGGTATAACTTTTTACTTCCAGGCTTCATCGTATTGTTCGTTGCTATCATAACCGTTTGGCTGCAAACCTCAAAAGCCGCTAATGCTAATCCTGTTAGAGCTTTGAGAAGTGAGTAGCTCAGACGGTCCCAAATTAAAACATGCCAGGCATTTTGGGTATCCGGTTTCTGCTGCCTTGGGATAGGTTTCTATTAAAAGTGATCATATTCACCATTAAGCCATGCCCATAAACGCTTAACCGGATTGCTATGTTTTTCTACCTTTTTTGGCGTGGAGGTCTGAATTTTATCCGCTACAATTTTTTTCTTTTTAATTTTCTTAACAGGATCTGGTTTAAGCTGTATGTTTTCCTGGTAATATTTGGTTCTGTTCTTTTTCTTTTTGCGCTCTTCTCTTCTCCGTTGTTGCTCTTTTTCTTTTCTTTCTTTGAGTCGCAGTTGCTCAGGTGTAAGGCTCTTACGACTGGATTTTCTTCTTTTACTTTTGACTTCCCTTTTACGATTTTCTTCTTTTCTCTTGGGTTCAGCTTTTGCAGCAGGCTCAGGCAGTTCGATTTTTCCCAGCACTTTAGGTCCGTCAAGCTTCACTTTTTTAACACGGATGACTTCCACTTCGTCGTTTGATTCTACGCCTTCTTCCGGTTCCTTTTCCGGTATTTCTTGTACTTCTTCTGCTATCTCATCCGGTTCTGACTCCTCAACTTCAATTTCTATTGGTTCCTTTTCAGGTAGTTCTAATTCCTTAATGCGCGATTCTTCCTCTTGAATAGAACTAAAATGAGTCGTTAATATTTGCTCTTGCTCTTCAGTCAATTTGGCGTTAGACTGATTTTCAATTTCATGATTGTGTTGTTCCAGAACGCTTATTAGATTATCCGTTGTAGTGCTGAGCTTACGAGCGAGTTGAAAAAGTCTCATGAATAAAAATTTGGCACAAATATATTATTTCCTGCCGATTAGCACGGGTTGAAAATGTGTTCAATAATACAAATGAAATAAAATGCTTTCTTCTAATTCCTTTTTATCAGCCCATTCTCTAAATAATGGCTTAACCGCCTGCAAAAAGAGGAAAAACTCTGGTAAATAGTACCGGGGATTCTGCTTTTAAATAAAATGGCTTAAAACTCAGATAATTTAAGACCGTTTTCCTTTTGGCGAAGAAAGGATTAAGGTTGGGGTCATCCTCAGTACACGACAAAAACCAGAATCAAACTATCTGATCAATAAAAACATGGGTAGAACAGTTAAAAGCCAGATTACCGCGCATTAAATTGAAGATTCGTCCGATGGATCTTCCCAATACGTAGTGTTTTAAACTTTTATCGTGTGCTGTGGGTGTCAGCATAAAATGAAAAAAACAAAAATAGTTATTAAACATGAATCCCGGTAAATAGTACTAACCAACCTGTGAGGCTTGTATTTTTTATAGGAATTAGGTTTATAGAATCTATTCGGCTAGCTTCGCACTAAATTGACATAAAGCCTACCCATTTAAGAACGCTAATACCACAAAATACCTGCAGCCTTTATCATAAGTATGCTCTGCATTGTTAAGAGAAAATAATTTTTAGTAGAAGACTTTCACAGTCAGATTTTTTAATGAATAAAACAAAAAAGAAAAGGAATTCGAGGTTCTCTTCGCATGGCGCTAACCCGCGAAGAAGAAACTCCAGGGGCAGAAATAAGAGACAAAGAAAGGAACTGCCTATTGATCTCATGAAGTCGCTGAGTATTCAACCTGAACAGGCAATAGATGAAGTCAAATACGAGGTAACTAAAAGTTTCAATGACTTTGGTTTGCATAAACCGTTAAGCACGTTACTTCGCCAAAAAGAATATACGCAACCTACGGAAATTCAGGAACGTTCATTTAATTCGATTTCATCAGGAAAGGATTTCTTGGGAATAGCGCAAACAGGCACGGGTAAAACCGCCGCCTTCTTGATTCCCTTAATTAACAGGATGATCCAGGAGCACTTCAAAGTATTGATCATCGTACCAACAAGGGAATTAGCTGAACAGATCAATGTAGAGTTCAGATCTTTATCCAAAGGGTTTAATTTATTCAGCACTTGCTTGATAGGCGGTACAAATGTGGTACGTGATCTTGACAAACTGCGCAAGAAAAACGATTTCATTATCGGTACGCCAGGCAGACTGACAGACATGGCCCAGAGAAGAGCGTTAAAACTTCATGAATTCGAAGTACTTGTACTCGATGAATTTGATCGTCTGTTAGATATGGGTTTCTCTAAAGATATTAATTCTTTGGTAGCCGGTATGAAGAATAAAAAACAGACTTTGCTGTTTTCCGCGACATTGGAGAAGAATCAGAAGGTTTTGATCGATGAGTTGCTGACCGAACCTGAAATAGTTAAGGTACATAGTGGTGGAAACACCACAGCTACGGTAGAGCAGAAATTCATCACAGTAGGTGAAAATCAGGACAAGTTTGATGTACTAAATCAAATGCTGCTGAATTCTGATTTTGATAAGGTATTGATTTTTGCGGAAACCAAGCGGACGGTAAGCAGGCTTTGCAAAAGCCTCAAGCAAAATAATATTCGCACCGATGAAATTCATGGCGATAAAACTCAGAACTATCGTAAACAGGCGCTAAGGCGCTTTAAGGAGGGTAAAGTACAAGTGCTGGTAGCCACGGACGTAGCAGCTCGTGGATTAGATATAACAAATGTTACTCATGTTATAAACTATCAGATACCTCAAACCGTTGATAGCTACATACACCGCATAGGAAGAACCGGGAGAGCAGGGAAAAAAGGAAAGGCGTTCACCTTTGTAAATTAACAGATGAATTTATCGCAGTAAACTGCGCTAAAGATTAATAATTATTACAAACAAAAAAATGAAAAAAGGAACAGTAAAATTTTTTAATGACACCAAAGGTTTTGGTTTTATTAAGCCGGAAGATGGCGGTGATGACGTATTTGTACACATGAGCGGTCTTGTTGACGAGATCAAAGAGAACGACAACGTACAATACGAAGTAGAACAAGGGCGTAAAGGCCTTAACGCAGTGAATGTAGAAGTAGTAGACTAATTATATATTTTACCGCAGTACCAAACGCGATCCATTCCGGGTCGCGTTTTTTTT
>JBCDHA010000418.1:0-4124 GCA_038750705.1 Bacteroidota bacterium | reverse complement strand
TCAGGCTTTTCTAGGCTTTACAGAGTATGATTTGGAAGTGGACATGGCGGTAGCCGGGTGGGTTGACCTTTACACGCAACCACCCAACTATTTGGAAGCCAGTACACGTCTTCAAAGCCTTTTTAATGCGATGATGCAATCACCTGAATACCAACTTTTCTAATTAAGATCATGAGAAGAAGAAGTTTTTTAAAGAAAATACCGGCAGTTGTAGGATCATCATTTGCTTTGAATAATATACCTATGCGAGTTATGGCCGAAAAGAGTCATTTTCTGAGACTCGCGGAACAAAGCAATAACGATAGGGTACTGATTATTTTACAACTCCACGGGGGAAATGACGGCATTAATATGGTTATTCCTTCTGCAAACTATGATGAGTACTATTTTAGGCGACCTAACATTGCGATACCTAAACTGAATTCCTCACGAAAACTGATCGACTTAGATAGCACCACGCCAGCATCAGACCAGGTGGGACTACATCCTGATATGCTTGGAGCTAAAGATTTATATGATCGCGGCAGAATGGCCATTGTACAAGGGGTTTCTTATCCTAACAACAATGGATCTCATTTTCGAGGTCGTGATATTTGGCACATGGGCGGTGGTCCTGACGATTACTTTTCATCGGGCTGGGTGGGTCGATATCTGCAAAAAGAATACGAAGATCTTGGGGCTTATCCCGATGCATTTCCGAATGCAGAAATGCCCGATCCTTTAGCTATTGAAATGGGTAGTGATGTCTCATTGGTATTTCATCAGGAGGGTAATATCCCAACGTCTATTTCACTCCCGGGAAATCCCGAAAGCCTCGCCAATCTTGTAGATACGTTAGAGGGTTTTGAGGATCGTGACATTGACCCACGTGGATTTCCACCCGCTTCAGTAGAGAATTCCCCTTACGACAGTGAGTTGAGGTGGATCTTAAGCCTTGAGGATAAAACAGAAGAATACGCACAGCGTTTATTAGAAATATTCCAGGCCGCGGGTGAGACGCAAGCTACGTATCCGGAGACCTATCCATTTGCTGCCCCACGTGGTTTGATTAGAAACCCACTATCAGGTCAACTGCAAATAGTTGCCAAACTGTTAGACGGCGGCGGTGCGGGCCAAGGTGTAAAGACCAAGGTTTTCTTGCTGCGCATGGGAGGTTTCGATACCCATGCTGATCAGGTAGAAAGCTATGATCCTACTCTGGGTGCACATGCGGCTAAAATGTATCACATATCGTCAGCCATGCAGGCCTTCCAAAACGATTTAAAAGAACGGGGTTTGGAAGACCGTGTGATGACCATAACTACATCGGAATTTGGCAGAAGAATTTTCTCGAACGGTAGTTTTGGAACGGACCATGGCACAGGAGCGCCTATGATGATTTTCGGACGTGGTGTCAGGCCCGGGGTTTACGGTACCAATCCGGACCTGAGTCAAAATAACGTAGCCATGCAATTTGACTATCGTCAGGTCTACGCCAACATTCTTAAAGACTGGTTTCAGGTGGAGGAAAGTGTGATCACCGACGACATTCTCTTTGGTAATTTCATAGATGGAACCGGTGAAAATGGTGAAGTATACGAGCCTATTCCTTTAGCCAAAGATCAGATCACCAGTACAGAAGGATTTTTTAAGGATCGTTTTAGCTTGAATGATGCTTATCCCAACCCAGCTCAGAACCACACGGTATTTTCATTTTACATGAATACTGAAAACCATGTGAAACTCGGTATCTACGATCAAAAAGGAAGGTTAGTGAAAGAAGTATTAAATGAGCAAAGAGCATTGGGTGAACACCAGGTTAAAGTAGATCTATCAAACATCAAAGCAGGTTTGTATATTTATAAAATTGAGGCCGGCCTGCTAAACGCAAGCAAGAAGCTTATAATTCGTGATTAGCTTTTTGATACCCCCAACTAACTAACTTATGAAAACCAACTATCTAAACCTTATTCTCATAGCTCTTTTGGCTGTTTGCATAACTGATTATGCGCATGCGCAAGCACCGAAAAGAAAAAAGAAGAACTCCTATAACTCAAGAAAACCATCGGACAACCCCTTCTTAAAATCTCAGTGGTGGTTAGGGTTCCGCGCCGGAGCTAATGTGACGGATGCCGTACCCGATCAACGGTTTTCTGCGTTTAGCCCAATTAACTACGCTGAAGATGATCTTCAAAAAGAATACGAAAGCTTCAATTTATTGGGCGGTCATGCCGGTATAGAGATTACCTACTTTCATCATGGTTTTTCTTTTAGCTTTCAGCCGAACTACAGAAGACAGCGCTTTGAGTACTCAAACGATTTTACCTGGGAAGGTGCAAGCGTCAACCCGGATGTAGATAATACCGTGGAGTTGAAATATTTACAGGATCACCAGCTTGATTACATTGAACTGCCCTTCTTTATAAAATATGATATCATTAGAGCCAGTCAATGGCGGCCTTTTGTTCAAATTGGTGCTTACTATGGCATATTAACCGGCGCTAATAAGTCTTTGGATGTATCTGGTACCGATGCAGCCAGCGGGGCAGCAAGTCCGTTTGAAAATGAATCCGTCATCATAGGAGCAGAAGATCTTTTTATCAACAGTTCTGTGGGAATAGCCGGTGGCATTGGGCTTAATTATGACGTAAATAATGTGCGCATTGTGTTTGACATTACCTATCGCTACGGGCTTAACAATATAACGGATACTGAAAACAGGTTTTCGGAAAATCAGCTTAGCGGTGTTGGCGATGCGCTGGATGACATCGAGCTGCGAAATATAGCGGCCTCTTTCGGCATCCTGTTCCCGCTCAGGTATGTCACCAAAAACTCAAAAACATTTGATGCGATTAACTAATCTGACGATGCGTTACTTTATATATATTCTTCTTATCTGTACGGCTTTTGTGAGCTGCGATATTTCTGACAATGATGTAGACCCTACCAATTCTTTTCTTAAGATTTATGACAACAACACCTTCGACGCTGACTTCACCCCTATTGATGTACAGCAAACTTCAGATGGCGGATATTTGGTTCTGGGAGCTTCTAAATTAGATAACTCATTATTCAGCGGAGTGTACTTAATGAAAGTCGATGAAACCGGGACTTTCGTGAGCGAGCAAAACCTTAGTGAGCAATTTATTTCACCGGCTGGCGAGCTAATGAAGTTTAACAATAATTATTATTTCATGGCCATGACGGAAACCGACTGGAATGCCTTTCTATTTGTAGCCAACGACTCCGGTAATGTAGCAACTCCAATTCCATTAGGAGCCAATTACCCTTTGAGTGCTACACTTGTTGACAACGAACTGATATATTCAAATTACAATAATGGTACCCAAGAGATCCAAATCTCACGTGCTGTTATTAGCGAGAATGGTTCTGTAAGTAATTTTCAAGGTCAGTCCTTTTCGATAGGCGAAGGTGAGGATGGTGCCATAGAAGAAATAATATTGGATCATTTCACCCGTACGAATAGAAAATTTCCGTTTTTCGTGGGAAAAACCAGCAACAACCTCTACTTCTATAATGGGTTTTACAACTTCACGTTCTCAACGGTATTTGTTGATATAACTGATAATGAACCGGTGGGTCAGATCCAGGGCACGCGTGAGACGGCCGGGTTAAGCAGTGCGGTCCACTTAAGCGGTAACGAGTTTGCAATTAGTCGTTTTGAAGACGGTGATAATTTTATTGTTCCTCAAACCACAGTTAATGTTACTTCCTTAACGGAGTCGTCGGTTAACATTACTGGAAATCCTTTTCCTGAGTTAATAGATGATGCCCCTGTAAAACTTAAGCAACTTGAAATTGACGGGCGCTTTGTACTCCTTTATGGCAGTACTACGCGGTCCGGGCAAATCATACTACTTGCTTATTCGCCGGACACGCAAGAGCTGTTAGGAACGAAATACCTTGGTTTTTCAAACCCTTACCGCTTCGCATCTTTCAACCTGACGGGCGACAATGGTCTTATTGTTTTAGGAAGTACATCTGTAGCCGGTCGATTTGAGCGTTTTTGTTTGTTCAAATTATCCACCGAAGAGTTGGCGGAATTCACGAATTAAAATAACCCAAGTTATATTAATAAAAGCTTTCGTTATAACGAAAAAAAAGGTTTACATTTTTTAAAAAAC
>JBCDHA010000417.1:0-4125 GCA_038750705.1 Bacteroidota bacterium | reverse complement strand
TTGACTGCGTAGGTATTTTTTCAAAAGAAGTAGATTCGTTAGCAACGGTGCTTGAAGTCATGGCAGGAGCAGATGATTTCGATAGTACGGTTTCGAAAAGGGATGTACCGGCCTTTACTACAAAAGCAGCAAACGTCTGCAAATACAAATTAGCTTACATCAAAGAAACTTTAGAGAGCAAAGGCATTTCTGATGATGTTAAGGCCAATTTTAGCGCCCAAGTTGAAACACTTAAAAAAGAAGGACATGTTGTAGAAGAAATAGAGTTTCCATCTCTTGAATATATACTCCCTACCTACTATATCCTCACCTGGGCGGAAGCCAGCTCTAATCTATCACGCTATGATGGTGTTAGATATGGTTACCGCAGTAAGATGACTACCGACATTCATACCTTATACAAAAAAAGCCGAACTGAAGGGTTTGGCGAGGAGGTAAAACGTAGAATCATGCTGGGAACATTTGTTCTTAGCGCCAGGTATTATGATGCATATTATACTAAGGCCCAGAAGGTGAGGAGTTTGATTCGTAAAGAAACTAAGCGTATTTTAAAGAAATATGACTTTATTTTAACACCAACCACGCCTTCTACGGCGTTTAAGATAGGTGATACAAGTGACCCATTAGAAATGTACCTGGCAGATCTATATACCGTACAGGCCTCAGTAGCCGGTTTACCTGCGATATCGCTACCATGTGGCTATTGTTCTAAGCGTATGCCTATAGGACTCCAGGTAATGGCAAATGATTTTCAAGAGGCCAACTTGCTTGAGTTTTCCAGCTATTTTTTAAACTTAAATAAATGAAATTTTTATTTGCACTCGTTTTTTTAACTTCTTTCAGTCTTCTTAAAGGTGCAGACTCTGATTCCACCAATAACAAGGCTCATACCATAAAATATGAAATAAGTGAGTCGGCATACGAGTACATACCCGGAGAACTCGATTATGACCTGACCGCTGACCGGTTAAGCTGCATTCAAAAAGAAATCCCCTTAAATTTTAATACCAGAGTCCATGCTTTTATCAATTATTTCGCTGTAAAAGACAGGGAATACACAAAAATGGTACTGAGAAGAAAAAACTTGTACTTCCCTCTCTTCGAGAAGTATTTGAAAAAGTATCAGCTCCCTGACGAATTAAAGTATTTATCAATAATCGAGTCAGGTTTAAATCCCACGGCAGTTTCAAGGGCCAGGGCTGTAGGCTTGTGGCAATTTATGGCTTACACGGGCCGTCAATATGGATTACACCAAGATTGGTATTTGGATGAGCGCATGGATCCGGAAAAATCCACAGAAGCTGCCTGTAAATTTTTAAAACAACTCTACGGTATGTTTGGCGATTGGGAACTAGCCATAGCCGCCTATAATACCGGACCTGGCAACGTTAGAAAGGCCATACGAAGATCCGGATACAAGAAGAAATTCTGGGAGATATATCCGTATCTATATCGCGAAACAAGAAGTTATTTGCCCCAGTTTGTAGCAATGATCTATGTTATGAATTATGCAGAAGAGCATAATTTTTATGAAAACGAAGTAGAATATGCGGTTGAATCCGACACCTTGTTATTGAAATCTTATGTACACCTGGAAACGCTGGCCAACCAGATAGGGATTTGTGAAAATGATTTAAAAAAGCTAAACCCCGGGCTCAAACAGGGTGTACTGCCTGAATCCGGAAAAGCACGAATACTTCGATTACCTGCGGATGCTAAAGTCATATTGGCTAAGCAAAGAACCTCTATTCTGGATAGTGCGGGAAAGGTAGGAAAGAAAAAATTGGAATACCTTGCCAGAAATACCGTCGGCAGTACCTATGGTCGTACCAAATTAGTGCATAGAGTAAGAAGTGGAGATGTTCTCGGCACCATTGCTCAACGCTACGGTGTAAGAGTTTCAGACTTAAAAAAATGGAACAACCTAAGAGGGAATACCATTAGAATCGGGCAACGGCTAAGTGTTTGGCAAAGAAATAATTACCGAGCCACCACGGCATCGGCCAAAAAAAAGAACCCTACCATGGCGCTGGCCGGAAAGCAAACATATACCGTGCGCCCCGGTGATACACTTTGGGATATATCAAGAATGTTTGAGGGATTAAGTATTGAAAAAATAAAGCAGTTGAACAAACTGAATAACAACAAAATCAAACCGGGTCAGAAGCTGATTATTGGCACTTAAACTTCTTTCACAAAGCTTTTCCATACATAGTTAGTGACTTTTAAGTTTGATCGAATTATGAAAAATAAATATTTATGAGCTCCAGATTATCAGTCATTTTCATTTTTGTTTCTACTATTATTATTTCATGTTCAGGTGATAAAGGTGGAGATAGTAATAGCAGATTACTACCTAAAGCTACCGGAAGAGCTGGTGAAATGATCATAGTGGCAGACTCTGCACAATGGGCAGGAGAGCTGGGAAATGCTCTGAAAGAAACCTTTAGGGAAGAAGTTAGTGGCCTACCACGAGAGGAACATCTTTTTAAGGTAAATCGAGTAGATCCAAGAAAATTAAATGACCTGCTAAAGGGGGTAAAGAATCTGGTTTTTGTGATGGCTTTAGACAGCAGATCGGCCGAGACCAGAGCACTGAAAAGCTACTTTACCGAATCATCCATTGAGCGCATCAAAAAAGATCCGGATATTTTTGTGCATACGGTTAAAGATGAATATGCCAAAGGCCAAAATATAATGTACCTGTTTAGCAGCACTGAAAAGGCCTTAACAGAAAAAGTGAAGGCCAATAAAGAGCTGATTCAGACCTACTTTAACCAAGCGGAAAATGAACGCCTGAAAGCAGGTTTGTATAAGGCCAAAATTCCCGTCGGACTTCGTGACCTGCTAAGAAAAGACCACAATTGTTCTATGACCTTACCTTTTGGATACCAGCAAGTGGTGAACGAAAATGGTTTTGTATGGTTCAGGCAAATAAATGATGAAAGTGATAAAAATGTTTTCGTCACCTATAAGGATTACCAATCTCAAACCCAATTCGAAAAAGATAACCTCATAGCTTTTCGCGATTCTGTAGCGCGTGAACAACTTTTTGAAGACCCGGACTACCCGGATACCCATATTTTAACAGAGACAAAGGTTCCTTATATACCTGTAATCACGGAGGAAATTACATTCAATGGTGGCTACGCTGTGGAAATGAGAGGCCTTTGGAAAACCGCTAATATATCTATGGGTGGCCCATTTCTTGGATATGCCCTTGTAGATGAAGAATTAGGCAGGCTGTACTACGTAGAAGGTTTTGTATACAGTCCGGGAAAAAACCAAAGAGAATTTATGAGAGAAATGGAAGTGATTTTATCTACATTCCGAACTTCCGATCAATTCGGCTCATAACCTACCCAACTTCTTGTAAAACAGGGAGGATACTGGCCTGCATTTCTTATTTTAGCCGATTGATTTCTACAAAGAATTATGTCAATAAAAATTAGAAAACAAGACGCACTTAATTATCACCAACAAGGGCAGCCTGGAAAAATTGAGGTTGTACCTACCAAAGCACTCAGCTCCCAGTTAGATTTGGCCCTGGCCTATTCCCCAGGTGTAGCTGAACCTTGTAAGGATATAGCCGAAAATAAAGAAGATGTATATAAATATACTTCTAAAGGGAATCTTGTTGGAGTTATATCCAATGGCACGGCCGTCTTGGGTCTTGGGAATATCGGCCCTGAAGCATCTAAGCCTGTAATGGAGGGAAAGGGCGTATTGTTTAAAAAATTTGCAGGTATTGACGTGTTTGATATCGAAATTAATGAAGAAGATCCTGATAAATTCATTTCTATTGTTAAATCCCTTGAGCCAACCTTTGGCGGCATCAATCTTGAGGATATTAAGGCCCCCGAAAGCTTTAAAATAGAAAGTGAGCTTCGCGAGAAAATGGACATCCCCATTATGCACGATGACCAACATGGCACGGCCATTATCTCAGCGGCAGCGCTGCTAAATGCTCTTGAGCTTGTTGAAAAGAAAATCGAGGATATTGTAATAGTAGTAAATGGAGCCGGAGCGGCGGCCATCGCCTGCACCAAATTATATTGCTCTTTGGGAGCTAAAAAGGAGAATATCATCATGTGTGATAGCAAGGGTGTTATCCGCAGTGATCGT
>JBCDHA010000416.1:0-4138 GCA_038750705.1 Bacteroidota bacterium | reverse complement strand
CCAGACGGCCGCCACATTTAAGGCCTCATGAAAGTCCCCCTCACTTGCTCCACCATCCCCGGTAAATACCAAGGTTGCCTTTTTTTCTTTGTCTAACTTATTGGCAAGTGCTATTCCATCTGCCACGCCCAGTTGTGGCCCCAGGTGTGAAATCATGCCTACCAAATGATGTTCATTTGTTCCGAAGTGAAATGACCGGTCCCGTCCTTTGGTGAACCCTGATCTTTTACCCTGAAACTGTGCAAAGAGCCGATCATAAGGAACACCTCGGGTGGTAAACACACCTAAATTCCTGTGCATCGGAAGAATATATTCATCTTCCTTTAACGCCAGGGCAGCCCCCACAGAAATGGCCTCCTGACCAATGCCCGAAAACCACTTGCTAATTTTACCCTGTCGCAGCAAAATCAACATTTTTTCTTCAATCATCCTGGGCCTCAATAGACCTTCATAGACATCTTTAAGAAGTTTCTGTGAATAGTTCTTACGGTCGAACTGCATGGGCAAAAATTTCGAACAAAATTAAAGTATTGGCACTAAGCTCAAAGTGTCGCTATCTTTTTATTTTTGGCGAGTTATGATTGATTTTGAGTCATTTTATCTGGACAACGGCCTGCATGTAATTATACACGAGGACCCCACTGTTCAAACTGCAGTAATCAACCTGCTCTATGATGTGGGTTCTAAAGATGAGGACCCCGAATTAACCGGTTTCGCTCACTTATTTGAGCATCTCATGTTCGGCGGGTCTGAGAATATCGTCAACTTTGATGAAGAACTTCAAAAAGCCGGCGGCGAGAATAATGCGTTCACCAGTCCGGATGTCACAAACTATTACATGACGCTGCCTCCGCAAAACCTCGAAACGGGGTTTTGGCTGGAATCAGATCGAATGCTGAGCCTTTCCTTTGATCCTAAAGTGCTGGAAGTTCAACGGAATGTGGTGATAGAAGAATTTAAACAGCGTTACCTTAACCAGCCCTATGGTGACCTCTGGTTGAAACTGAGGCCATTGGCATACAAACAACACCCCTATCAATGGGCTACTATTGGTAAGGAAATAAGTCATGTTGAGAAAGTGACAATGGATGACGTGAAGTCATTTTTCTACAAGCACTACGCCCCGGATAATGCCTGTCTCGTGGTGGCTGGAAATGTAAAAAAGGACGAAGTACTTAAACTCAGCGAAAAATGGTTTGGTCCCATACCGGCGTCTAACCGCCCGAAAAGGCAACTTCCGGCAGAAACTATACAAATGGAACGTAGAGAAACCAGCCTTAGTGGTGATGTGCCACAAAGTAGCCTCACCATGGCTTTTCCAATGCCCGGAAAGTTTGACGCTCACTACTATGTTTCAGATTTAGTTAGTGATATACTTGGCAGAGATAAATCATCACGATTACATACCCGATTGGTAAGAGATGAAAAGCTTTTTAACACTATAAATGCCTACGTCACAGGTTCAAATGATCCGGGTTTGCTAGTTATCAGTGGTAAAGTGACGCAAGGAACAGATATTAAAGTTGCAGAGAAAGGCACAAATGAAGTTATCCAATCTGTACTATCGGGGATTAAGGAGGAAGAATTAGAAAAAGTGAAAAACCAGGCTGAGTCGGCATTGATTTTTAGTGATATGGAAGTGTTAAATCGTGCTATGCGATTGGCCATGGCTTCGTTGTCAGGAGATGTAAACCTTGTGAATAAAGAAGTAGATAAGATTAACGCGGTGACTTTGCATGATATTAACCTCCAGGCTAAGACCATTCTGGACCCCGGCAAAGCCAATGTACTTTACTACCACTCTCAAAATTGAGACTATGAAAATCAGAACAGGACTGGGCTATGATGTACATCAACTAAAAGAAGGCGCTGATTTTTGGTTGGGCGGAGTAAAAGTTGATCATACCAAAGGGTCGGTAGGGCATTCGGATGCTGATGTTCTCATTCACGTAATTTGTGATGCCCTTTTGGGCGCCGCCAACATGAGAGACATTGGGTATCACTTTTCAGACACTGATGCTCAGTACAAGGGAATCGACAGTAAAATTTTACTCAAGGACGTGGTAAAGTTGATAACAGAAGCAGGTTGGACCATAGGCAATATCGATTCTACCATCTGCCTTCAAAAACCAAAGATCAACCCGGTAATTCCCAGTATGAAGAAATGCCTGGCTGAAGTAATGGATATACCCGAGGAAGATATCTCAATAAAAGCTACTACCACGGAAAAGCTTGGCTTCGTTGGCAAAGAGGAAGGTGTCTCCGCATTGGCCTCTGTACTAATACAAAAAAGTTAGTGGAGCAAGATCCAAAACTGATCATTACTGAGGATGGCTCCCATTCCCTCTTTGTACCTGCCCTAAACGAAACTTACCACTCCTTTCATGGCGCTTTGCAAGAATCCAGGCATGTATTCATAGAAAAGGGGCTCAGCGCCTGCAAAGAAAATTTCAACACAATTTCCATTCAAGTTCTGGAAATTGGCCTGGGTACAGGCCTAAATGCATTGCTTACGGCAGAATGGGCTCAAATGAACCGGGTAGCCGTTGAAATGACGTCGATAGAGGCTTATCCTGTACAGTCGGATATAGTCACACAACTCAACTATGCGGCGCTATTGGATAAGTACCATGCAGACGAATGGTTTAAATGTATTCATGGCGCACCTTGGGGCATAAGGAGTGAAATTCATTCCTTATTCCATTTAAAAAAAGTGAATTCAAAATTAGAAAGCTGCCCATTGCCGCGCCAATTATTTCAAGTCGTCTTTTTTGATGCCTTCGCACCTAACAAGCAAGCGGAGCTATGGGAACTGGACATATTGGAAAAAATTTATACTTCACAAGCTACGAATTCCTACTTTGTTACCTATTGCGCCAAGGGCCAGCTTAAACGTGACCTGAAATCCCTGGGGTATGACGTAGAAACGCTAGAAGGCCCGCCGGGAAAAAAAGAAATGGTAAGGGCAATAAAATGCTAGTTTATAAAGCATATTGTTCCGAAATCGTTTCCAAAATTAAATTTTTTCAATAATACGATCTCAATATTGAAAAAATTTCAATTCAGAAAGACTAACGAATGTTAGGAAGTTGATTTTATATCAAATCATTAGCAAATATTTAATTAACTTTAGTATTACATTGATTGAAAATGCACCACTACCGGGTGCTTTTGTTGTCTAATGCATGCTATGAAAGAAGTGAATAAAAGCCTATATACCCCTGAATTAGAGCATGATTCATGCGGAATAGGATGTGTGGCTAACATAGATGGGAGTAAGACCAATGCAATCATTCAGGATGCGATTGATATGCTTGAAAATATGGAGCATAGGGGTGGTACAGGTGCAGATCCTGAAACGGGCGACGGCGCCGGGATTATGATCCAAAACCCTCATGATTTTTTGGCAGAGGAATGTTCTAAGCTCGATTTTATATTGCCGGAGTTTGGCCACTACGGGGTGGGCATGCTGTTCTTCCCTACAATTAAATCAGTTCGAGAAGAATGCCGTGCAGTTTTAGAAAAGTTTGCTGCAGAACTGGGTTTTAAAGTTATAGGGTATCGTAAAGTACCTGTCGATCCCAACGTTCCCGGATCAGGAGCAAAAAAAGTAGAACCCATAATTGAGCAGGTATTTCTTAGTCATTCAGAAGCCACTTTTGACGATTTAGAGCGTAAACTTTTTGTGCTGCGCAACTACTCCACTCACTTTATTGGGCATAACGTCTCCGGTAACAATGGTGATTTCTACATACCTAGTCTTTCTTACAAAGTAATGATTTACAAGGGGCAATTACGTACAGATCAATTGCGACCCTACTATTATGACCTTCAAAATGATAAATTAACGAGCGCCTTAGCTCTCGTGCACTCTCGGTTTTCCACCAATACCTTCCCGAATTGGAAACTCGCACAACCCTTCCGCTATATCGCACACAACGGCGAGATCAATACCATTCGTGGTAATGTGACCAAAATGAAATCAAAAGAAGCCATCATGAAATCATCATTATTCACTGATGATGAGCTTGAAAAGCTTTTGCCGGTTACTGACCCTGAACATTCTGACTCTGCCAACCTGGATGCCCTGGTTGAAATGCTGACCGTTAGCGGCAGGTCACTTCCACATGTGATGATG
>JBCDHA010000415.1:0-4148 GCA_038750705.1 Bacteroidota bacterium | reverse complement strand
GAATGAATTACACCTAACAGAACGGTCCAACCGATCAATCTTCCGGAACCTGGATTGGCGAGCCAATACAGCCAGATGGTAAGAAGCACAGTTAATCCGAAAAGAACCTCGATCCAATTAGCTAAATTTTCAACCATACGTTTTTATCATCCCTTTAGAAATCTTTACCAGTTAAATGGCACATGCTAACATCTGAAACATTGAGCTAATCCACTTTTGAATGTATCTTATGTCAAGAACTGATAACTAATACGAAAAATACATCATCAAAACATAAAGCCATGAAAATTTTAAAGCCAATCGTTTTATTTTTTACACTAGGGTTTGTTCTATGCCTTACGGCATCGTGCCAGGAGGAAGCAATTGAACCCAGCGCAGAAAGTGAACAAAGAGATGCCGCCAGTGGGTTGGCAACGAATTAAGCTTTTAGTCATCATCTTTTTGAGGGATAAGCCATTCAGATGGTTTGAATCGGTGCCATTCCGTGTTTGCCAGGTCATATTGCGGATCGTATAAGGTGGCGTGTCGTGCTCCGTTCAAACTTACTTTACCATTGGCGTAAATAGATATATTCTGGTGCCCTTTAGATTGTAGGTCTTCTTTCAGGATCTGTACAAACTGCCAGAGCATATCCGGCCGTGTGGCGATAGATCGTGATTGTTTTGCTGTTAAATACTCCTGAGGCCTTACCTGCCATTCTTCTCCCGTATCGTTGTTTCGCACGTTGAATTTAACATATCCTGATTTTACTCTCAGCATCATGTGCCAGGCCAGGCGGTGTCCCTCTTCTGTCCAGTTCACATTGCCCGGATACAGCCAATGTCTTAAAGGCAATAAGAAGTGAACACTCAGGTAGGTAGCCATGAAATAAAACTTCCATGGCTGAACCGGATACATGTAAGGATCGATGGATTTGCCTTCTAGCGAAGGTTTCTTTTTGAAGAAAATGCGCCTGACCACTTCAGGATCAAAAAAGAAAACGCCAATGGCAATTCCTAAATAGGGAAAGATGCCCACTTGAAACACCGCCGAGTTAAAAAGGTGAAATAAAATTGAGGCAATGAATGCATATTTTCGCGTCTTTTTCCAGATAAGCCCGGGCCCTATAAAAAGATCGTAAAGAATACCGCCCCAAGCCACAAATTTTTGGAACCAAGGGATGGTCAGTATAGGACCGATGAGCCAATAATCCTTTTTGTTATTGAACCAGATACTTATGGGCTTAGCTTCTATCCATTCCGGATACATTTTAGCTACCGAAGCATAGAAATAAACAATGGCCATGGTCCCTGAAAAAAACCAGATGCACCATTGGGGGCAGGTTAAACTCCTGACCTCGGCATTTCTTTTAGCATCAAGCGAACCGTATTGGTGGGCCGGCACCATCCACATCATGAAGTTGAGCAACATGAGTAGGTAGTAGTGATTATTATAGTTCGTTTTTTGCATGAAATAGACACCGGCCCACATCACGGCATAAATGCCTATGGCCCAGCGATAATAGAAACCCAGCATCACCATTAAACCGGCAATACCCATGATAATATAATAGGCATACATGCTATAACCGGGCAATGGCTGAAGCCACGGGAAATCTATGAATGGAAAGGTATAATCCGGAGTGATGAAAGCCTTCTTTACCCAGCCCGTAGCAATGGCCCCCCAGGCCTCAGCAAATAGAAGAAAACCGAAGATCATCCTAAAAAGAACAAGCGGGCTATTGTCCACGGGCCTAAAGAAACGCTCTTGTAGAGTCATATTTTCCGACTTTTATTGACTTTTAAATCAAAGACATCGTTACGTTGATAATGACCACTGGTGTCCAGTGTCATTTGCTCTTTCGTTCGTAAATCCATATCAATTTCTCCAATAATCAAACCTTCTTTTTCAAAGAGTGGTTCTGCAATATATTCACCACGTGGGTTTATAATGCAACTTCCACCTCTCAGAACAAGTTCTTCCGGAAACAAATT
Source organism: Bacteroidota bacterium (assembly GCA_038750705.1). Lineage (GTDB taxonomy): Bacteria > Bacteroidota > Bacteroidia > Cytophagales > Cyclobacteriaceae > Fulvivirga. Next base: position 2,175 of record JBCDHA010000415.1, on the reverse strand, counting down.
ATCTGGCCTCGACAGATGAGCGGGGTAGTCCTTCACCCGAAGGAGCTGGCCTGCCGCCAAAACAAAGCACCTGCCTTCAAAAGCGTACTGTCTGCTGGCGATCTGGTGACGTTCATGAACGGTTGGCCAGACTGCCACATGAATATCTTCATCCGTATCATGAAGGGCCTGACGTGTCAGCGGCATCCAATGTTCCCAACAAACCAGTCCGCCAACTCGACCAATAGCCGTGTCGGCAGCTTGGAGTCCATGACCATCGCCATGGCCGTAGATCATTTTTTCTGTGTACGTAGGTACTAACTTTCGGTGGTGATTGACTAATTGTCCCTTTTCATTAAATGTAAGTAAGGCATTAAATACGGTACCACTGGCTTTTCCCTTTTTTACAATTTCATTCGCGCCTATAACGATGGTCATGTTTGCCGCTTTAGCCAGCTGGGCGATTTTATCGGTTTGTATGCCTCCTACTTCAATACTACTTTTTCTAAGTTTTAAATATGCCTCTTTCGTAGGCTCGGAATCCCAATTAGCTACGTCGGGGCAGTTATCCAACCATGCCGGGTAGCCGGATAGCCAGGTCTCTCCGAAAACCAATAGTTTCACTGATTTGGATTTGGCCTCGTTCACAATCTCCTCCAGGCGTTTCATGCTTTTGGGCAGATCTAAATGAACTGAGGCATACTGCGCAATGGCTACCTTTATGCTGTTCATGCATCAATTATCAACTTTTTGGAGAAAATGAGTGTTACCTCAGTGTGAATTTTTTATTTTTTGCACGTTGAAAATAAAATTGTAGCCATGGAAACAGTTGAAACTACATTTAAGCTGTCGTATACTAGGGAACAATATCAGAAAGCCGTTGAGTACATCAACGATATGAAGAGACACCCGAAAAGAGTGTTCTGGCTAGGCAAAGAAGGGAAAAGTGATGAAGAGTTGATCTACTCGCACATCGCTCATAAAATACTTTCAGGCTTCTATAATAACTATGATCCTTCGTTTGCAAGACAGCAGATCATGGACATGACGAATAGGAAGGCAGTTTCCTGAAATAATAAAGTACCAAGCTAAATGAATAAAGCATTACTGGATATTGTAGCTGGTTTGAAGAAATCATCATTTCCAGACAATATAGATTTGAAACGGGAGTATTTTGAGGCAAAAGGCAAGGACAAAAATCCAAACAGGTCTCGAAGAATTTGGCAGCATTTTTAGAATCGATCCTCTAAGGAGTGGTGAGTCCACGTGATTTAGATCAAGAATTAGTTAGAACGAGGCTCGATGTTAGCAACCACATAATAAGATAAGTAAACAGACCAGAAATAGCCCAGAGAAGGACTAAATTCAGAAAATAAATTTTGCCATTTTTTTTCATCAATTTCTTTTGAAAAGCTTTCCTAAAGAAAAAAGAATAACAAAGAACAGTAAAATAGACAGGGCGAACAGAACGGCGATGCCGCAATAACAGCTTGAGTGATCATTAGGCATGTCTAAAACTTTATCCCCATATCCAAGCCCAGATAGTCGTTTTTAAATCTCAGATCGGTATCGAGGGCCACTTGATCACTAACAACATTGAATAGCCCGCGGTGGTAGCTGAAGCCCCCGAAAACTGTAGTGTTAACGCCGAGGCGATATTCAAGCCCAAACCCCAGTAACAGCGAAGCATCAAAAAGGGCAAAGTCTTCAATCAGGAAATTTTCATCTTCTGTGCTTTTTTCATCTATAGCAAACTCCATGGTTGTACCCATCTGGAAATAAAATTTTTTGTCTATGCTTACCTCATTTGTAAATAACTTCAGTGAGATAGGCACTTGTAGATATTGAAGGCTATATGTTTCCCGGTTTGGTAAGCCTGATCCGTCTACTCGTGTGGCCTCAACACCCACCCGCTTTGAAACGAATAATAAACCCGAGCTAAAGTAATAATTGTCCTTTATCTGATAATCTATGATTGGCCCCAGGGCCATTCTCAGACCTGTGCCATCCGTATCCAGGTTAAGCGAGTCTGAATTAGCTTCTATCCTGTTCGTGGATAAAGTCGGACTAAATTGTATTCCCAATTTAAACTGAGCATTAGCAGAAATGATCGATACTAATGACAGCCAGATGACGAGGACGTATTTAGACATATAAATTTTTTTACTTTAGCGTTGTGTAAAACTAACCGCAACG
>JBCDHA010000414.1:0-4153 GCA_038750705.1 Bacteroidota bacterium | reverse complement strand
GTAAATCCTAAAAGATTTTCCGAGCCCAGGTAAATACTTCCCCAGCGATAACCCCGGCTTACCTGGGTGTTGATGTGGAAATAATCCGGTGATTCTGCTTCTCTTTGAAGTTCCATGGGCTTGTCATTAGTATCAGGAAGTCGCTTTGAACCGTACCAATGTATCGTTAAGTCAGCTTTCCACTTATCATACCTGGTAGCATATGAGGCGTTAAGAAAAAAGCGATTTCGCGATACAAAAGGTACTTCCTGAAGTCTGCCTGCAATGGTGGTTCGCACATCATAAAACTTGTAGGCCGCTTTCACTTCTACGAATTGGCTTAATGCATACTTACCCTCAACCTGAAAGCTGTGGGCATAGGAATCTCCATTCAGGTTATAAATGAACAAGTTATCCGAGCTTTGGTCCATGTCATAAATCAATTGGTTTTCGAAGTGGGTGTAGAAGTAATCGAAGACCAGGTTTAAATCCTTATCGCCCAGAGGCACATGGGTAACAAGGCTGCCGCCCAAATTCCAGGATACCTCCGGCTCGGGGGCTTCCTGTACGAACAACTGTCGGCTTGAAACCAATATATTACTACTCTCTACAATTGGATTGGCAACCCGATAACCTCTCCCCGCCGCCATTCGAATAGAAGTTTTTTCTGAAAATTGATAGCGGGTATGTAATCTGGGGCTGAAGAAATTACCATAGAGGTTATGGAAATCCACTCTTCCTGCGGCTATCAGGGAGAATTTGTCACCGGGCAAATAGGAGTACTCATAGTAGAGCCCCGGTACTACTTCCTGTCTTGTAAATGCAGAATCGGCATAAGACTCTTCAAAATCGTCAAGCAAGAAGCTGGCTCCAGCCTTATACTGGTGAAATGAATTGCCAATGATATTCTGATATATGGCGTTCAGATAACCGGTTCTTTCTGTACCCGAATATTCGTTCCGACCAAACCCTGCATCAATATCCGTGTAAGACCCTGAATAGATGAAACCCCAACCTTTATAGGGTTTATGCGGAAACAGAAGGCCGGTTTTACCAAACACCTCAACACGAGTGGTTTGATTCAGAAAACCATACTCGCTTGAAGTCTCAAAATCATCTCCGAAATCAAATCCAAGTTGGCCTCCAGCCTTTTCATCGCGCATAACCTGAATACCTATCTGACTTCGAACTCTATCACCCATGAATTTGTACCGGTTCATTATATTGAACTGCCGCGATTTTGGAAGGTCTAGAAATCTGTCGTTGTTGTTGTCGATCTCATTTGCGAAGTAATCCCCGTGGAATAAGAATGCCGTACTCCATTTATCAGACAGGCCCCTGGCATGGTTGGCATTTACTTCCATTCTCCCAAAAGAGTTTACATAGCCATTCAAATACAAGGTTTCACTGGTTTCGGGCTTTTTTAGCTCTACATTTAACTGACCTGTCATGGATTCATAGCCATTAATCACAGTTCCCGATCCTTTGCCCACATCTATAGATTGGATCCAGGTACCAGGTATGTAACCCAGCCCGTAACGTCCGATCAGGCCTCTGATATGCGGGAGGTTTTCCCTATTGATTTGTACATAACGACCATCAAGGCCGAGCATTCGAATGGTTTTGGCGCCACTAACGGCATCAGTGAACGAAACATCGACCGAGGCATTGGTTTCAAAGCTTTCTGACAGGTTGCAACAAGCGGCTTTGTTAAGCTCAGCTTCTGTGATGATCTCTACATGCCTGGACTCCAGTTGGTCCATGAATGTTGCGCTTGCTTTTACGGTCACCTCACCAAGCTCTTCCAGGCTCTCTTGCAGCTTAATGCGCATAGTTTTGCCGAAATCAGCGGCCACGGTATCCGGCTTAAACCCTGTGAAGGAGAAAGCCAGTTTTGAACTCTTTTTGACAAGCGTTAGTTGAAACCGGCCGTTGATGTCAGTCACCGTACCATTTTGAGTGCCTACCTCTAACACCGTGGCTCCTATGAGCGGCTCATGCTTTTGGTCGGCCACCATGCCGCTAACCACCTGCGCCTTTGAGATATGGCTAAAGCATATAGCCGATATAAAAAATATTAATTTGAATTTCATAATTGCTTTTCTGTAATGAATAAAAGTCATTCACGATGGGTATAATGCTCGCATTACACCTAACAAAAGGCAATTATGATCTAAAGAAGAAAAGATTGAACCAGAACCGGGATGTCCTGCTCAATCAATGGGGGCTTGAAGTTTAAATACTGGGTTTTATGTATGTCTTTGAGGTAGAGTTCGTCAAGAATAACAGCATAGTGAATCGCACTTATCAACTGAAGGTCAGGGCTGAAATCATAGTTGTGGTTTACCTTGCTGAGGTCTTCAACTTTGTACTCTTCTTGCTGATCATCGCAGCAATGTTTCGGACATTCCCTGCCAAACTTGGTCTTGCAGGATTCTGCCTCTTGAAAAACGGAAACGCTTTTCAAACGTCCCATACAATAGTGCTTGTTGAGTGTTACCCCAGTGGTAGCTAGTAGCAGTATTAGGGTAAGCGCGTAATGCAATATGATTTTCAACAGCTTCATTTATTGTTCAAAGATACGTAAAACTGATGCATTTGTTTAATGACAAGCCTGATTGAATTTCTTCAGTTTATAGTAATTGTATGGTAGAGGCGTAATAAAGCCTACTACCAGCGCTGGTACTAATGCTAACCAATACATCGGATCACTGAAGGCCGCTTTTCCTCCTGTGATCATAAAATCTGTACCGGTCATGGCTATTTCCATGGCCACCATAGAAATAAAAGACATACCAAAGGCTGTTTTTAAGGCCAGCGACCAACCGAAATTTTCCCGATAGTTAAGAAGCACGGTTTCCAGCGCTATGGATGTACAGAGACCGGCAATGATCGCCAAAACCATTTGCCAGATCATAGGAGTCTGAGGATAAAAAGCTTGCAGAAAAAAGACCATGCCAAAATCGCCAATGGAGCAGCCGATCAAACAGTTTAACGTGTTAAAAGAAGCCCGGTTCCATTTGGGTAAGTCGGTCCAGAAACCGGCAGAATCCACCACGGAATAGCCCGCTTGCTGCAATAGCCGGTTTACCGTTCCTGCCGTGACATTATCACCTTGAACGGTTAAGGTTTTTACTTCAGGTTCCAGGTCTACTGACCATTCCTTAATGTCCTTATTCTTCTCCAGTATGGGTGAGACCTTGCTCACACATCCCTGACAATGCAGGTCTGTTTTAAGGGTTAGTGTTTTCATCTCAGTTCACCGGTTCAAATTCCGAAAATACATTACCAAACTCCTCAATGTTAGCCGGGATCTCATAGTCACAAACGGCATCATATTCCTTCCGCATCTTCAGAATAGCAGCATTGGAATGAGGCTTGTGCAATAGGCCCTTCTGGTTTCCATTCGAATACTCGACCACCGTTCCGGAAAGCGCCTTCATGATGTTGGGTTCACGATCCGTTACCAGGCCTTCAACTATCAGCCTGTCGGCGTGTGTCTCCATCAGTTGGTTAAGTTCAGCTTCTTTCCCGGGTTCTAGGCTACAAGAGGCCATGACTATTTTTCCCATAGGTTAAGTTTAATGGTACAAATCTCAGTAACACGACAAAAGCGAGAAGCAAACCATCGGATGAATGAAAACACAAGTAAAACATAAAGCAGCCAAATTAAGGCGCATTAAATTGAAGATTCATCCGATGGATCTTCCCAAGCAAGTAGTGTTTTAAACTTTTGTCGTGTACTGTGGGCACAAATAACGGAAACATAGCGCTTTCCGGTTTTACATAATTATTGAAAAGTTGTGTAATATTCTCCGGGTTCATTCCCGCGCTTGATGCGGCATCCCGAAGCTCCGTGAACAAAACTTCTCGAGTTGGTTAGCCTATAATTGATGGGGCCCTTGATCTAGCCCGAGAACCACCCATACAGCAAACAAGTATAATTCCCGATCACGACCTGGGATCTAAAAAAATATCTGGGTGCCGGAGAAGGTCCGGCAACGAACTCAGACCTCATCCAAGGGCTTTCTATTTGGCTTATGAAGTTTTTTGAACTTGGTCGGGGACATGCCAATGTTCTTTTTAAACTGGTTGGACAAGTGGTGGACACTGCTATAACCTGTTTGATACGCGATTTCGCTCAACGTTAGTTCGTTATAAACCAATAGCTCCT
>JBCDHA010000413.1:0-4163 GCA_038750705.1 Bacteroidota bacterium | reverse complement strand
ACTTCTTGGGATTCCTTAAATGATTTAAAACAAGATTACCCAAGTGCTGATTACGTTGGAAATAATCGAGTAGTTTTCAATATAAAAGGTAATGACTATCGCTTGATAGCCATAGTTATCTATGTCTCTCAGAAAGTATACATGCGCTGGATAGGAAGGCATGCAGAATATGATAAAGTAGATGCTAAAAACACTTAGATATGAAGGTGATTGAAACAAAAGATCAATATGAAGAGGCTCTAAAGAGTATTGATGAACTTATGATAAAAATAGGAGATAATCATAGTTACGAAAACCCGGATTTTATTGTGATGGACAGACTTTCTGATCTTGTTGCAGATTATGAAGACAAGCATTTTAAAATAGAAATACCATCTTTGATCGACACCATAAAATTAAGGATGTACGAGCTTGGTTTGAAGCAGAATGATCTAGCTAAGAAGTTGGATGTACCGGCTACAAGGGTTAGTGAATATTTAAGAGGTAAAAGAGATATCACTATGGATGTAGCAAGGAAATTACATCACCAGTTGAATATCGATGGCGACATAATTCTACAATGAATTTAATCATTTGAATGATATCATTCAATTCAACTTGTTAGTGCGTTTTTTTAGATTCCTTGCCTGTATTAAAGTATCTTAAGAGTTATAATATTATCAGTAAATGGAAGAGTATCATTTCAATATACTCCCACGTCATCAGAAGACCCTATGGAACCAATTGGGTGCAACTCCGGATCATTTTGTGCTTTATGGAGGAACAGCTATTGCCCTTAGATTGGGACATCGAGAGTCTATAGATTTTGATTTTTTTTCGAATTCTTCTTTTAACAATAACCAATTATATCGTTCTATGGGTTTTCTTGACGGAGGAAGAGTAATTCAAAGTGAACAGAATACGCTTACCGTACTTATACCTGGAAATGATGAGTTTGTCAAAGTATCCTTTTTTGGAAATCTTGGCCTTAGCCAGTTGGAAGAACCTTCATTAATGTCTAATGGTATAAAAATGGCCTCTTTATTGGATCTTTTTGGCATGAAATGCGCAACGGTTCCGCAGAGAGTAGAATTGAAAGATTACATGGACATTTACAACATACTGAATAAATCGAACTATACACTGAGTGATGGATTATCGGCAGCTAAAGCAATCTATGGTAATCAATACAACGAGATTTTCACTTTGAAAGCCCTTTCTTATTTTGAGAATGAGGAGCTGAGGGAGTTGGGTCAAGATATTAAGGATGAATTGATCGAGCATGTTGACTCAGTGGGAAAGATCAAAAAAATAAATGCTAAAAATGAAATTGGATACATCAATGAGCAATGAAACAAGATACTTATATTGATTTGGAGAAAGTAGCCCAATCAGTAAACTGGTTTGAGGACCCAAGGAAGGTTTTATCTAATCAGGATAAGTTCCTCTGCTATGTAATGAAGTATGGTCTTTATGAGGATGTTCAAGAAGTTTATTCACACTACGGTAAAAGTGCTTTTAAAAAAGCGTTGAATAGTGTTTATGCTCAAATCTTAGATGAGAGATCAATAGCTTATTTTACAAGGTTACTGACTAAGTAGTGTTGCGATCTAACATAAGTCTAGTGAGCCATGCCCCTTACTCAAAACTACGTTTGACTCATACCCCAGCCACTTCTCAATTAAGGTGGCATATACCTGCCTGAAATCAATTTGGTATTTGATGTCTCCGTCATCCAAATCGCCTAGATCGGGCATGGTATTATAAAACCCGGGCTTTCTTAATTTCCCACCAATAAGGAAAAGGTTATTTGCTGCCCCATGATCAGTGCCTCCACTGGCATTCTGTTTCACCCTACGGCCAAACTCGGAAAAGGTCATGATCAGGGTATCGTCAAATCGGTTGCCCGTTTTAAGATCATCTACAAAAGCGCTGACTGCTTCGCTATATTGTTTCAGTAGCCTTCCCTGCAGCCATTTTTGGCCGGCATGGGTATCAAAACCAGAGAGCGATACATAATAGATCTGGGTAATCGCATCAGAGTTGATCAGTTGGGCTACTTGCCGCAGTTGCTTCCCAAGCTCATTATCAGGGTAGTCGACCCTTGAACGATAGGTCTTGGTTTTTTCAAATAGGTATTCTGCCGATTCTGTTGTTGCTCTCAGTGTTTTATACAGGTAATCCGCTTGTTGATGATGGTGTTCTTCCTGATGGCTTAGAGCTTGTAAGTAAGGATGTTTGGTGGTACGATAGAGCATTTCCGGACTTCGAAGAGCCAGTCCTTTGACAGCATGGCCTTTCATGGCGAGACTCAATGAATCGTTGATCTCTAGAGCGTGCGCGTTGCTATTTGTGAGTCCTTGACAATGATTATCCAAAAACCGGCCTATCCACCCCGATGTTAGATACTCATCAGAATCGCTTCCCGTATGCCAAATATCCATGGATCTGAAGTGCGAACGATTTGGATTGGGGTAGCCTATACTATTTAAGATTGATACTTCACCGTTATCGAATAATGAAGCAAAATCGTAAAGACTTTCATGAAAGGCGGCCTCTTCGCTGATTGGAATTAGGTCTTTTTGCTTCAATCCGAGACCTGGGCGTGCTTGATGATACAGGTCATTACTCCAGGGGACAATAGTATTAAGTCCATCATTACCTCCTGAGAGTTGTATCACTACGAGCTTTCTATGCCGTTCTGTACCACTGTTTGTACCAAACGCCTGTAAAAATCGTGGTACAAAGAGGGCTGTTGTTGATAATGCACTTCCTTTTAAAAAATCTCTTCTATTTATGCCCATAGTTATATTAATTGAAATTCCGGTAACATCATGGTGCGTATAACCGCACTCTCAGGGCTTCCGTCCCTAAGGTAATTTTTGATTAGATCTGCCTTTGACGTGGCCTCGGTTTGTAGGAAGTGATTTAAAACATTCGTAATCATCTCCTTTTGATCCATGTTTTCAAAAACAGGATTAATAGCAGACCAGTCGCTTTTAGTATTAGACCATTTTGGTACACGTTCGTACTTAAAGAATAAGGGTGCAAGGTTCATTCTGAATAGTAAAGAGGAACTATCAATCCACGTCTGACCTCCTGGCCAGCCGGCAACATTTGGAGGGTTAAAGATCATCTGCCCCAATACTTTTTGAGTTCTAAGCCACAATTCTTTGTCTTTTACCTGAAGGTCGAACAGTCTGCGATACCTGACTATAAGTTCAATAGGAGAGCTGATCTTAGTGCCTACGTTATGAGATTCGTAAAACCAATCGGCTAGAAAAATCGCTTCTAGCAATGATTGGATGTTGTAGTTACTTTCAAAAAACGTTTTACTTAATTGTTGAATACGGTCCTCATTGATAGTTTCGTTGACGAAATAGGAGTATACCTTTGTGGTGATAAACTCAGCCGTTCTTGGATTATCCAGGATAAAGTCTATGATATCGTCTCCATTCCAATCGCCTGTCTTACCAAAAATAGTTTTGTCTCCAAAGTCATGTTGCTTCGTGTTAAAGAAGAATTTACCACCTTTATTTACCTGCCAGCCCGTAAAGGCCCGGGCTGCTTCTTTAATGTCCTCTTCCGAGTAGTGCCCTTCACCCAATGTAGACAACTCCATGAGTTCCCGGGCGAAATTTTCGTTGGGAGATTGCTTTCTGTTCTGATGGTTATTGAGAAAAATGAGCATAGCCGGGTCTTTGGCTATCGCGTGAAGTAAATTTCTAAAACTTCCGAGTGCGTGCTCTCGCAATGTGTTGTTTTGAACCTGCATCAGGTAGGCAAATGGTACTTTAGTGGCAAAGTGGCCGTGCCAGAACAAGGTCATCTTTTCGCGGAGTTGAGCACTTTCATGTGCCATCTTATCTAACCAGGCTAGGTTAAGCGATTTTATCTGATCTTTCGAGCGTAAAATGAGTAGCGCAATTTTTAGATTGGATGCCTCCTTTCCTCGGATAGGGTTTCTTAATTCTTGAAGGTTATTTACTGGTTTTGAATCATTAAATAGCATACGAACTAACTTCTCTCGCGGCTTTCCAGTGAGTTTTTGAATGTTCAATGGCGACTCCCCAAAACCGGCACGGAGGAACAGGTGCTGCACTTTTCTCTGCGTATTGATCATAGTGTTGTTGTTATACCCCTTAGACTAGTATTACAGCAAAGGTTTAAAATACCCTACATGT
>JBCDHA010000412.1:0-4166 GCA_038750705.1 Bacteroidota bacterium | reverse complement strand
TAATAATAGGCCCGCTTCCAATGATAAGGATGGACCTAATGCTTCTATCTCTTGGCATTTAGTAGTGGTTGTGCTTAGGGTAATTAATGAGTCATGGATAAATTGGCACAAATTTATAGTATCAAGGGGCAGTATCAAAATAGGCTTTTGACTACCTTTTGTAAATTAAACTTTCATCAGGTTATTGTTTTACAATACGCTGTGTTACAGAACTACTTCGCGTTGAAATCTTTAACATATATATACCACTTTCAAGATTACTTAATTCCAATTCGACGATGTTATTACGACTGAGTCGCTGCCATTGAGTATTACTTTTAACTCTTCCATTTAAATCAATAAGCTCAATAGAGATCTTGTCCAGGTTGGCATTTTCATCAAAAGAAATATTCAGAGTTTCACTGACAAGCGGATTTGGAAATGTATTGAAATTACTGGCGGTTAATGAAGCTAACGACGTTATGGCATCCGTTTGAATTTCAAGATTATCAATTGACCAACCCCAACCGTTAACCGTTTCGTTTGAGTTAAGTCTGAATCGTATAAGCACCTCATCACCGCTCTCAAATTCCCCGGATTGAAACATGTTTACTATGCGATATCTAGATAGCTCTTCTGACCCTGTTCCCTCGGTGAAGGAGGTCAACCAATCGTTGTCATCCCGCGCGTCATACCCATCTTCAAAAGGTATCCAGGACACTCCACCATCTTTTGACCCTTCAACCACAACAAAATCAAGAAAGCCGGGGCTACCAAACGTAGCTACAGAAGAGGGCTCAACCAGTACTACTTCATCAAAAGCCATCAAGGCCCTGTCACTTGTAATAGTAATAGGTTGTAACAATATATAGGAGAAATCACTATCCCCATTGAGCCCAAAGCTTAATGGGTAAGGGTGTGTTGAATGTATGGCCAGGCTGTTGTATCCTGTAGGTTGTTCCAGCGAGAAATAATTGCCGAAAAAATCAGTTGTAGGACTGTCAAAATTATTGGAATAAGAAGGTACAGAACTCTTGAGGTTGGTTTTTAAAACTTTGAAAAAATCATCCATAGCGGGCAAATAAGTAACGTTTTGGTCTGGATCAAATGCTACATACCTGTATTTTATGGTATCACCATCGTTTAAACCTCCTACTCCTACTGTGAAAGTAGTGTTTACTTGTGGTTCCGGTATAGTAATATCGAAAACCTGTGGCTCTTGCTCTACATCATTTACAAATAACGTGATCGCTACACTATCCACAGATCGGTTATCAGAAATTTCCGCAACTATGTCAAAACTGTCATTAAATGCCACATCAATGTGGTCGTGCAAAATTTCCGGAGCAGTGTTATCAATTTGAATGGCTAAGTTGTCTATTGCCCAACCCCAACCGTGCGCGGCTTGATCTGCAAAAAGTCTGAACCGCACCAATACCTCATCACCATCCATAAAATCCCCGCTTTCAAGTATGTCTATCGTCCGGGATTTAAACAATTCCCGGGTTCCGGAGCCCGTTGAGTTATTATTTGAAATTGTGCTGTTGTACAATTGTAACCAATCGGCATCATCCCTGGCGTCGTATCCGTCTGCAAAAGGTAACCAGGTTCTACCGCCATCTTTTGATCCTTCAACGATTGCATAATCCCAAAATTCATCATCGCCAAAAACGGAGCCCGTTTCTCCCGGCTCAACTAACACAATTTCGTCAAAAGTGATCAAGGCGTCAGTTTCGCTTACAATGATTGGAACCTTCAACTCCATGGTATAATTACTTTCGTCATTGGCCCCGGTACCATCAGAATAGGGATGCTCAGAATGGATAGCGCCATCAACAAATCCATCAGGCGTAAGTATCGAAAACTGACCACTTGAAATGAAATCGTCTGTTTCAGCATTGAAATCATTGGAATACTCCTGTGCGGATGGAAGTAAGCTGACTACCTCCAATTCAAATGATCCTGTAGCAGGCAATACAGTGCTATTTGAATTTATTGATTCATCTATGGCCGTTATCGAATAAGTGATGACATCCCCTTGGCTCAAACTTGAGCCCGATAGATCAATTGCCACCTGATACAGACTATCAACATTGTCTATCAGTATCATGGCCTGGTTTTCAACGGGGTTTCCTCCAATCGAATAATCCACTCTTACTTCAGACAGTGGAAGAAAGTCTTTAACAATGGCTTCTAAAAGAAGTTCGGTATCACTGTCACGCACAAAGCCCGGTGGGGTATGTGTGACTTCTGGCGAGGTAACATCCGGATTTTCTGTGGAAACAAATGAGGCAGCATTTTCCGGTCCAGCTCCCGGGAAGCTGAATGTACGTCCTTTACTATCATCGGCTTCTATGAAGTAGAAATATGTTGCAGGTGAACCCGTGGAGGGGATATTAGCAGCATACTCGTTGGGGTTCGTAGTAGGAAGCATTTCTACAATAGTTTCGTCCGTTGAAAAATTATCCAATGAATAATGTAACATAACTGATCCTGATGCCACGTCATTGTCCCCTTCAATAAGAGCAAGTACCGGGTATTCTGTAGCGGTAGGGTTTTCACTATTGCCGCGATCCGGGGTTATGTATAAAAATTCCCAACCCATATCACCAAGCATGTTTAAAGTAATCGGTCCTGGATCTTGCATAACTTCATTAGCAGCTATTTGCGGAGTCATCAAGGAATTAGGCGTTCCTGAAGGGTAAGTCGTTTCATTTAAATGGGCAATACTGGAACCGGCGTTCCAAGTGGTTGGGGCAAAAATTCTTGGGGGTGTAATGTTTTCGGAAGTAGCTACCTCTGAGTCAAAAAAAAGATCATCACTAGTCAATTCGTCCCCAAGGTCAATGGAGGGGCTGGCAAACCCACTTATCAACTCATCACCCACAGCATTCTCAACGTATGTATCGTAGATAATAGAAAAGGTTTGCCCTCCGGTTGTTTGAAAACCAAATGATCCTTGTTCTGAATTTTCGTCAAAATCGAACGAATCAGTGAAGCCTAATCCATGGCCGATTTCATGTAATACCACACTCACCAGGTCAAATTGTGATTCGGTGGGATTTGCATCCGTGCCAAAATACCAATTTGCACTGCTGCTGAACCTAGCTACAATATCAGGGTCGTCACCATTAAGGTTTCTGCCAGACATCTTTTCAGCCAGCGCAACTGGATAAAAGGTATTTCTTTTTTGAGCTTCGGTAAAATTGCCAAAAGCATTACCCCAAATGGCCGAGCCAAGCACGCCGGCATCCAGCGCTTCCCATCTTGCCTCTATATTTATGGGAACCGGGGAGCTTATTAGGTCTGCCCAAATATCCACGGCTGCCTGAAAAGCGACTTCAGCTTCCTGGGTAAAACCGATATACTCTACCTGAAAAGTGGCTGCAGCCTGTACCCTGGCATTCAATTTTGACCTGTTTACAGGAAGGATGCGGGTTCCTTTATTTGTAAAATCAGCGTAGCAAATAATTTCTTTCTTTTTGTCCAGCTTAATAAACTGCTGAGAAAATACACTCAAGTGGGCTCCCAGAAGAAGAGCAATACCGGTGATTTTTTTAGTCATAATTTCCTTACTTAGCTGTATGAGAATATATCTAGTTTTATCCCTTTTGGTAATCAACTTACTACCATCGTGTAACCCTACCCGATCAATAAGTTCTGATGATTTGGTTTTTGAAATAGAGAAAACCAGTTGTTATGGAACATGCCCGGTTTATACCATGACAATTTATAAAGATAGGACGGTGGTCTTGAACGCTCAACAAAATCTTGAGTGGGAAGGAGTTTATATGAGTGAATTGTCAGATGGCAGATATAACGAATTGATAAATATGTTTGTCAAAGAGCGGTTTTTTGAATTTCAAGATAGGTATACAAGTAACATAACCGATCTACCCACCACATATGTCACTTTCAGGCATCAGGGAAAATCAAAAAAGATAATGGACTATCATCAGGCTCCTGAAGCATTAAAAGCGCTTGAGGAGGAACTTCATGGATTAATAGCGGAGTTAACCTGGAAAGAAAAAAATAAAAATTAATTTTCCTCCGCCTTTTTTACTTTCTGATTGTCAGTAGATGCATCGATCATCTTGAGCCAACTGACTTGTTTGCCACTGGAGATCGACTCGTAAACGTATTGTTCATCAATAAGAAGGAGTTTGCATTTTCCTAATTCATAGCGC
>JBCDHA010000411.1:0-4168 GCA_038750705.1 Bacteroidota bacterium | reverse complement strand
TTTCCATATGGTTCCATCCACAATCCAAAGAACTTCGGGACGCCGGGTCAAGCCCGGCAATTTTCTTATTGTAAAACGGGTGTAACCTTATACCCTTCTTTCCTCAACAAAGCTAAAACCCCTTTATCGGAACCCAGGTGTCCGGCCCCTACCGCAAAGAACGTAGGCTTCTCTGAGGCATATTCCTCGATCTTGCTAATCCAGTTTTCATTTCGATTGTAAAGGAGTTCATCCATCAAACTTTCGAATTGAGGTGAACTTATCATTAAATCATGCATTTCGTCTACATTTTGTTTTTTGTACGATTGCACAAGCATTTCAAACTCCGTTTTCATCGCCTCTTCGTCTTCAGCATAATCTACCAACCAGGATATCTGTTCTTCAAAGCTGGCATTGTCAAAAACGCTGAATTGAAACTCTACCGTTTCAAGGCCTAACACTTCTATTTCATTTGTTTTTGCCTCTTTAACCAAACTCTGCTCGTAAGATGCCGGCTGATCACACCCAATACTTTTCACAAGCATCATAGACATTAATGCAAAGGGTTTCATAATGCCTAGCTGAGACAGGTTAACGCCATAATGTTTTGTAAAGAAACCGTTGATGGCATTGGCTTGACCTTCAGTAAGGTTTGCACTAAAATTCTTCATACCCGGGTTCATGGACAGCTGCTGCATTTTAGGCATTAACTGTGGATCATCCATGTCCAGTTCCATAACTACCTGATCTGCGGAGCTTACCGCATTTTTGACCGACTCAGACAAAAAGAAGTCATCCGGACAGATAAGATGTATAGTTCCAAACACATATGAGGCCTTTTCCAACTTTTTGCCCTCGATCTTCCATAGTAGCGATGAGGCTTCGTCTTGCGCTTTTGCCTGTCGTGCTATGAACATCCCAAGGGCAAAACTCGCTGCAAATACAAACCCCTTGATCAATACTTTTTTGAGTAATGTCAATATCTCTTTTTTCATTTTCGTAATGGTTTAAGTCAATATGAATTAATATTTGGCTGTGTCGTGAATACACCCGGTTAGTAAACACCACCAATACCTTTATTACAGAAAAATGAAGAAAACCAGGTGAGTGGCTCTAAATTCTGATAAATGGGCGACCCTGCATAGCTTGCACCAAAGTAAGTACGCAAAACAGGCCGTACAACGCGCCAAAAACCACAACAGCACTCAACCCTTTCGAGGAACTAAAATCCAATTGCATCATTACCAAAGCAAGCAGGGGCAATATCTGGATAGCATGTATGCTAATGAAATGCGATACGCGAAGGTCACCGGCTACCGTACTCCAATTGGTGAAAGGCAAACCAGGGCCACCATCGGCCATGCCTACAGTGTGCTTCAAGGCGCCTCCCATAGAAAACCCGGAGATGGCGCCAAAGAGAAAGATGACTATTCCAATTCGAATAGCCCACAGCATAACCGGAGTGAGGTTAGTCTCCAGGCGAAAGTAATCCACAAGAATGAGTGCATAAACAAGGTACGCTACGGTAATGGCCGTTCCCATAAGCGGAAACATTATTCTACCAATGGGATCAGTAATATTGAAATGCGAAAGCTGGCCACGGCTTGCCTGGAAAATGATGCAAAATATTTCAACGAGCATGGTTCCAAGCAGTATCCAGCTTAAAATACTAAGCTTGCCGGTAGAATAATTCAGCGGTTGTAACAGGTAGACACTTGTATAAAGAAAAATACCGATGGATATAGCGAACTTCAAGGGTTTTATCCAAAGGTTAATGCCTAAAACCTGCCTGGATTCAAAAGGCAGGAGTAAGACTAAAACCACGGAAATTACTAAGAATACCAATGATCCGATCATCAGTATCTTATTGGCCTGGTAAAGGCCGGAAAAATGATCAAGCAATGGTTTTTACTTTTGAAATTTTAATAATAGTAAACAACAAATAACCTACGGGGCCGAACATAAAGCTTAAAAAGAGACATGGAATAATTAAATAGTGCTTTATTCCATGCTTTACAGATTCATTTACTATCCAATTGCCAATCAAGAGATCAAAAACAAGATAGTGCACCCAGCCAGCCAATACGGCCTCGTCATTGGTAAACAACTTCTTTACACCTGCCAAACTTCCGAATGCCGCGGGGTCGAAGTTATTCAAACCGGTCAGTACGTAAAATGCATAAATGGAAGCTATGACTGCCGCAAAACCATAAATGCATGGATTTCTCCATTTTTTCTTTGGTGCAATCAGTAGAATGATCCATGCAGGAAGCACTGCTGTATTTACAATCTGGAAAACTTCTGATGTATTCATAAAAGTTATGGCCGAGGAAACGATTTGATAAGAGATTTAACCGTGGTTATGGCACTCAGAAACCAAAAGAATATTTAAAGTTACTATGCCGATAAAGATCTAGCCTTCTAATCAATCACTTTTGCTGCAAAACCCAGGTTCCTTATGTAGCCAACGATAGAATTGGCATCTATTGGTGCAACGGATTGCACTCTTAAAATTCTATCTCTGTCATCAAGGTCGAAGTTTACATCCAACCCCGGAAATACAATACTAAATAATCCCTGAACAATACGTGCATCCTTGATGCTTTGAATGTTGGTAGCAAATATTTCAATCATGCTAATTGTTTTTTAAAATGTTGTCTGCTATGACCGGTGAAATGCGATGTATCATTTTCAACAACTTCACCTTGCCAATGTTTATTTCAAATTTGTTTTTCTCGAATCCCTGGACAAACTCCTCGGCCACTGCTTCCGGAGATATTTTATCCTTCCCTTTTCCCGCAGTCATAGGAGTATCGACCAATGGAGGAAGTACCTCAAAAACCTTAACGTTAGTCCCTTCCATCTGATAGCGAAGCGCCTTTGTAAATATGTGTACGCCAGCCTTAGTAGCACAATACACGGGCGCCGACTTCTTCGGACTTAATGCCAAGCCGGAAGAAACATTTACAATAGCAGCTTCCTTGTTACCCAGTAGCATTGGTAAGAATGCCGAACTCAGTTTTGCTACTGCGTTGAAATTCACCTCCACCTCATACTCTATCTTCTTAAATGAAACGCTATTGATGAAATCATAATTGTATTGCATGCCGGCATTATTAATAATTACGTTGATGTCCGGATGCTGATCATAAACCGCCTTTATCAACGACTGCTGGCCTTTGTTATCAGCAAGATCACATTGGTAGGTATCCAGCTTATATTGGTCAGCCATTTTTTCAAGCTTTACACGGTCTCTACCGGTGATAACTACATAATTATTCAAAGACTTCAGCTTTTTTGCCAGGGCCAAACCAATTCCTGATGACCCTCCTGTAATAAGTACTTTATTGTATGACACATTCATTGTCCTGTTGGTTGGTGTTGTTAAAACTGAATTCGATACATTACGTCCGGAAAGAAGCCAATCTGCTCTACCAGGTTAATCTCATCCGTCACTTCATTATATCTTCTTACAAACTCATTTTCTCTGTTAGTCACGTTCTGGAAATCAACAAAAAATTGATGCGAAATATTCTTTTTTCTGCCATTGATACGAACACCAAACTTAACATCCCATCTGAGGTAAGGATCATACTGTTCGGAGAAGGCGACATTGTCAAAACGAACCTCCCGACCCGCATTGGCTCGCGTACCTTCGAGATCAATTGGCGTAAATCTCTGTCCGCCGGCTGTAGTAAACTTTGTATCAAACGTCCACGCATTTCTTCCTCCTTCACCAAACTTCCATTCTTTGCCAAACAGCAGGTTGAAAACGGCGCTGTTGTTAAATGCAGTGTTTCTTTCAATACCGTCACTACCTTCGTAAGTCGATTCGTAAATCGAGGTGGTCATCAACATATAATAGCCTTTACTGAAGAATTTCTCGAGGGTAAGTTCTATGCCATAGTTCGTACCAACGCCCTCGTTAACAAGACTGCCTTTCTCTTCAAAATCAAAGTCAGACCCTTCATTAAGAATAGAATAACTGGATGGAAAGCCTTCAACCGGAACATCGAAAAGGCTCTGATAATAGGTCTCCGCTTTTAACCGCCATGAATCGCCCAGGCTTCTATCGTATGCCAGCACAAAATGATGGCTCTTCATAAAATCGAGATTGTCATTCGTTCTGGCAAATTGTTGGGGTGATACTTCCTCTTCATAAAAAAGAATAGGTGATGGTATCGCCTGG
>JBCDHA010000410.1:0-4181 GCA_038750705.1 Bacteroidota bacterium | reverse complement strand
TGGCTTACGGCAAGTCCTTACCGACCTGAAAGAAACCGCTGCTAAGCTTGAGGAAGCTAACTTTGCCATTGAACATAGAACAATAAGCAATAAACGACTACCGGACTTTGAAGGGTTAAGTTTTGATGTACAAACTTCAGATCTTAATGATTTTATTGACGAGATCAATGCAGATTATGAAGGCCGCAATCTAGCCGGTATACTTTTACTTTCTGATGGTATACACAATCAGGGGCTTCTACCCACCTACTCAAATCAGTCGAGCAAGATTTATGCGGTCGGCATTGGGGATACCGTGCCTAAGGCTGATATTATTTTAAATACTTTACTATATAATCAGGTCTCCTATCAGGGCAATAAGTTTCCTATGGTAGTACAGATTAAACAAAAGGGATATTCAAGCCAAACGGTAGGTTTGAGTGTATTTAAAGGGGGTGACCGTCTTATTTCTAAAACTGTACGACTGTCTGATGAAGCACAAATTACCGAGGTAGAACTGGAGCTTGAAGCGAAAGAGTCAGGGTATCAGTCCTATACCGTAGTGCTTGAAGTGAAAAATGGTGAATTTAACCCGGACAATAATTCAAAAAAGGCCTACATTGAAGTAATTGAAGGGAAGGAGAAGATAGCGCTAGTGGCTCCTGCACCGCATCCGGATATCAAAGCATTGCGTTCAGCAATTGAAAGTAATAAGAATTACTCTTTTGACCAGTTCGTTTTGAGCCTTCCGGATCAACGTGATCAATTGGTCAATACCAAAGAAAAATTTGATCTTGTTATTCTTCATCAACTACCGGATGTCCGCAGAACCGGAGCTTCGTTTGTGCAACGGTTTCTAGAGAGTAATGCTTCCCTGTTGTGGATATATGGAGGGCTTACCGATGTAAATCAGCTCAATGTAGCCAATAGGCTCATGCAGCTGGATATTATCCGAGGGGAGTATGATCAGGTAACTGCTAATTATAATCAGGCATTTACCAGCTTTTCATTAACAGATGAGCTTCAACGATCCTTTGATGATTTTCCACCTTTGACCGTTCCGTTTGGGAAAATAAACATTAAAAATGATGTTTCGGTGCTATTAAACCAACGTGTTGGATCGTTGAATACCAATAAACCTCTTGTTACCGTTGTCGATAACGACGGTGTTAGGAGCGGTCTCATTTTAGGGAGTGATATATGGCGTTGGAAGCTGGCCGATTATGCTAGAAATGGCAGCAATAAACTTTTCAATGAACTTATTAGTAAGCTGGTTCAATACCTCTCATCAAAGGAAGATAAGCGCAAGTTTAAAGCTTACCCATTGAAATCTGAGTTTCGTACCAGTGAGTCTGTAGTCTTTGAAGCGGAGGTTTACAATGATCTTTATGAGCGTGTTTACGGCGATAAAATTGATTTGAAGCTGACTACTGAATCAGGTGAAGAGACAAGTTACAGCTATGTTCCCACCCAGAGCAATGCACGCTATGCTGTAAATGGATTAGATGAAGGGGTATACCGGTACCACGCCAGCACCAGCGTGGAGGATGGAACAGTGCGTGCGATTGGAGAATTCCTGGTGAAGGAGGTGAAACTGGAAAAACTTAATTTAACAGCAGACTTCAATCTACTTAGAAAGCTCTCCGCCGATTCGGGAGGAGAATTCTTCCTGCCCACTGAATTTGACAAGTTAGACGTTACACTGGGTAATGATCAGGCGCAGGCAGTGATTCATAGTAATGAAAAATATCTTCCTTTTATTAATTTACAATGGATTTTTATTCTAATACTAATACTTATTTCTGCAGAATGGTTCGTTAGAAAATTTAGTGGCTCATACTAGATGGGTCATGTCATTTCATTTCCTGATTAGGGTCATGCTTACCGGATTCGTTAATGAACGGTTCTGTGTTTATTTTGCAGTCATATTTGAAATGGAACCATGAACAACAGTATAAAGCTTGTCCTTTGCAGTATAGTACCCATTGTTATTCTACTGCTTCCAAGAACCTGGATACCATTAGAAGGCATTACTGAAATCGAGCAGCGGGTAGTTGCTATCTTTTTTTTTGCAGCCATTTTCTGGATAGTTGAACCAATACCTGTCTACACCACCTCGCTATTAATCATTTTTCTTGAGTTGATATTACTGTCTGAAAAAGGCCTGATTTTTTTACGATATGAGGCGAGCGACTTTTACGGGCAGGCAGTGGGGTATAAAGATATCTTACACACCTTTGCATCACCTATAATAATATTATTTCTCGGGGGTTTTTTTCTGGCTATGGCGGCAACTAAGTACCGCCTGGACCAGAACCTGGCACGTGTGTTACTCGCACCATTCGGCGCTAAGCCAAGATACGTCATGCTTGGTTTGATGTCCATAACAGCGATTTTTTCAATGTTTATGAGCAATACGGCCACCACGGCAATGATGCTTTCTATCCTGGCCCCTGTACTTGCAGTGTTTAAAGTTAATGATAAAGGTAAAATTGCATTTGCTCTGGCTATACCTTTGGCTGCTAATGTTGGAGGTATCGGAACGCCTATCGGAACGCCTCCAAACGCGGTTGCACTTAAATATTTAACCGGGGCTGATCTGATCAGTTTCGGTGAGTGGATGATGTTTGCCGTACCTTTTGTAGTTGTGTTATTATTCATTGGCTGGATAGTGTTATTAAGTATTTACCCTACTCAAACACATACCATTAATCTGGATATAAAAGGCAAATTCTTAAAAAACACAAAGGCGTATATTGTGTATGCCACATTTGCCGCTACCATATTGCTATGGCTTACAGATTTTATTCATGGTATGAACTCCTATGTGGTTGCCATGCTACCTGTGGCTGTTTTTTCAGCAACAGGCATCATTAGCAAAACCGATTTACAACGGGTAAGCTGGGATGTGCTTTGGCTAGTTTCAGGAGGTATAGCTTTAGGTTTGGCTTTGGATAAAAGTGGCTTAGCCGCAAGAGTCATCGGGTCAATTCCATTTGAAGGTCTTTCTCCACTGCTAATTGTATTAGCCGTTTCTATTGTAGCAGCGTTGATGGCAAATTTCATGTCTAATACTGCAACAGCCAACCTGTTGTTACCACTTGTAGCAGTGTTGGGTACTTCCATAAGCTCAATAAGTGAATATGGTGGTTCCCAAATGATTGTGTTAGCTACCACCATAGCCTGTTCCATGGGTATGGCGCTTCCTATTAGTACACCACCAAATGCCTTGGCATTTGGTACAGGTTTATTTGAAACCAAGCACATGGCCAAACCGGGAATTATTATGGCCATATTAGGACTAACACTGAGTTACGCTTTATTATTTATTCTTCAAGCTTCAGGATTTTTCAAATGAGTATTTATCAAGAGGGGCACAGCCACGAACATATTGTTAAAACCTACTTTTCAAATAGCGAGAAGCGCATCATTCTCAAATCCGGAGAAGTACTCCTTAAGCAGTATGAATTAAACAACAGGCTCTTTTATGTTGCTCAAGGTAAAGTATGTGGCTATTTACCTGATAAAGGACTTGAAGAGCCAGTCTTTGAAGCTGATGAGGATTCCTTTGTTGGCGTGTATAGCTATTTCTCCCATGACCGAAAAAGTTACTCCCAGGTGGTTGCAGAGGAAGATTCTACAGTGTTCTACTATAATGATAATCCATTTGAATTGCCGCGGCAGGAAGCCAAGGAGTTTTTAACTTTTTTGTTTGGTGTTGTTGTTCGTGAGCTTAGAGATCGTCAGCATTTTGCAGGTGAAATGGCGCATGACCGTGAAAAATCGTTACAAAAACTCATCCAGGTAGAGAAGATGGTCACCCTGGGTCAAATGGCAGCTGGTATTGCACATGAATTAAACAATGCAATTGGTTCATTGGCCAGTAATTTAAATCAGGTTGAGGAACGTATTATTGAAAACCTTGAAAAGGCTGAAGATCAAAGTTTAATTACCTATTTCAATAAAGGCTTAAATGAAGGGCAATCCGTTACAAGTTCAGAAGCAAGAGCGGCCAGGTCGAAGCTGGAAAAACTGAAGTTTTTGGATAAGTCAACGGTAAAGATACTTGCGCGTGCCGGCGTGTCGCCTGACGAAATAAAAAGAAAAAGCCGTGCAAGTAGCGAAAGGGCACGGCGTATAGCTTCCTTTTGGGAACTGGGTTATTCACTTCATGACATGCATACTGCAACTACCCACTCAAG
>JBCDHA010000409.1:0-4191 GCA_038750705.1 Bacteroidota bacterium | reverse complement strand
GCGCCGGAAGGGTAGGGGAACATGTCCAGCGCGTAAAACTTCTTCTTGTCAGAGGTGTTTTCTGTCTTGTAAATATTATTTTCAGCCCAGTAGCGCTGCCATTTTTTTTCGATATCCCGGAAGTTGTATTCTGCCATTGCCGTATTAAAATAATGCTGTATTAAAACAGGCGGCAAAAGTAGGGATTTGAGCGTGATTTAGAAGCGATATTAACCTTCGAATGCCCATGCAGGCACTAAAAGTATCCCATTATGTAGCGCGTGAAACAAAATGCTCCAACGGAAACCATAGCGTATTCTGGTGTAACCAAGAAAAAGGCCTATGACTAATTGTGGCAGCGTCAAAAATGGTATAGCCCATAAATAGGACTTATAGTCTTCAAAATTTGTAATATGAACAAGTCCGAAAGCCGCCACAGAGAGGTAGAAAACATAGGGAAAAGCTTTTTCCCAGGTTTTGCGTATACGAAACAACCGAATTTTCCTGGCTACACCAAGAGAGCGGTACACAAGTCTTAGAGGTAAAATAAAATAGAATGCAAAGCGAAAAGTAATGAAAAATCGAAAAAAGAATTCCTCGATAATTGGAGCAAGAATAACTCCCGAAAGAATGAAAAATATTGGTGATTCTTTATATATTTCTTCCAGCTTATGATCCCCTAAATCGAAACTGGTAAGTTCCTCAACCAATGCTGTGATCAATACAATCACGAACATAATGGGTAACTCAATTGCGATTAGTGCAAAAACCCGCTTCAGGATTTCATTATTGGAAATGGCCGAAACCCTATCATCACATGGACTCGCAGCAAATTGCCTAAGCAAGTAAAACTCTTTCCAGATGAGTTCCTTGAAATGCCGGACCAAAACTATTTAAGCAGGTTGAGAAGTTTCTTAACTTCTTTACTAACAGACTTAAATTCCTTAGTATTTTCTTCCAGCGCTCCGGTTAAATAACCCGGCACATTTTCGCCTTTTGAGATTTTTGCTTCCAGGTCACTAAGCAACGTTGATAATTCCTCACTTATGCTTTCAGATTCTAATTTCTTTGCTATCGTATTAATAAGTTCTAATTCTTTTGATGCCTTTACTACCGGTTTTTCTTCCTCTTTAACTTCAACGGTTACCTGCGGCCTCTCATTGATGCAATTATTGAAAGCACGGATCATCTCTTCAATATTTGAAACTTTGTATATTTTGTTTTTAACGTCAGTCTGAACTGAGGGGCACTCACTAACAAAATCGGCAACGGCCTTTTTGAAAGTAATATTGGGCACTTCAATCCCTTCATTTGTTACTTTATATAGAAAACGTGAACCAAAATCATAATTATTATCTGCTCTGAATCTATAAAGTCCAAGATAACCGCTAATTATCTCTTCCATAATACGGTACTTGTCTCCGAACTTGATGATTTTGTAAACGTCGTTACCTGTCTTGAACCCAAGCATCCGGAATGATTTAATACGCCTTTTTTCATTATCCGTTTTAACCATTATTTCTTCGTAATAGTCGGCTGGCAAAAGGATATCTATTTTACCTGCCAGGGTATCACCACTTGTTAAATACACTTCATCAGTCTGTGCCTTAGACAGGGCGGCAAAAAATAAAAGGGAAACGAAAACGCTCAGTTTTTTCATAGTTCAAGTAAAAAGAGAGGCAAAAATAAAAGAAAAATGAGGAGGTACTAATTCTTTTTTGACCTTCCTGAATCCTTAAGTGCCTTATTTAAAATCCATTCGATTTGTCCATTGGTACTTCTGAATTCATCCGCAGCCCATTTTTCCAAAGATTTAAGCATCTCCGGATCTAACCTTAATACAAATGGCTTTTTTTTAGCCATGATATTTTTGCTTATTGTTAAAATGAATTCTGTCTAATAACTTTTGAAGTTCAGGCGCTTTTTGTGTGCCTATCAGTAACTTCTTATTATTCTTAAATACAAGCTGTAATCCTATATTACCTCGAGCATTTAGTACTTTGTTTTCCTCCCCATCCGCAAAATATCCCCAACCACCGTATCTAAAAGGGCTATACTTTCTAATGTAAAGCTTCTTTAAATCTTCGAAGTCTACCGTTCTCCAGGTTCTGATAATGGGAATAAACTTATATTGAATTCCCCTTTTATCAATACGAGTTTCAAGCTTGGCACTAACCACGGTTACCGACAGTCCAATAACAGTGAAAAGGCCCAATGTGGAGATTAAACTTAGACCAAGATGGGAATCAATCATGGCATAGCCTAAACAGGTAAAAATTCCGATGATCATCAAATTCATAAATAGTAATCGGGCAAGCATCCACCACCAATTCATTTTTTGCTTCTCTGTGAAATGCCTCATAGGGGTGCTATCGGATACGTTCAAAGAGAACTATCATAGTTCCATTATCACTGGTGAAGTTTACCACTTTCCAGCCTTGAGACGACATTTCGTTGACGCGTTTCTCGAATTTCTCGAGCTTTTCAAACGTTTTTGAACTTAGAAATTTATAAGGTGCCATAATATTAGTGATTTAGCGTACCGGAATTCACAACAGGAGTAATATCCTTATCAGCGCACAGGACTACCATTAAATTACTGACCATGGCGGCTTTGCGTTCTTCATCCAGTTCAATGATATCTTTTTCTGATAATTGTTCCAATGCCATATCTACCATGCTCACTGCTCCTTCCACTATTTTATGACGAGCCGCTACTATGGCAGTGGCTTGTTGCCTTCTAAGCATCGCTCCTGCTATTTCCGAGGCGTAGGCTAAATAACCGATCCTGGCTTCAATGACATTGATGCCGGCTATTTCAAGGCGTTGACTTAAGGTTTCCTCCAAGGCATGGTTCACCTCGTCTAAACCGGATCTCAAAGTGATTTCCGCCTCGCCATCCTCGAAGTTATCATAAGGGTAGCGACCGGCTAATTTCCGAACGGCAGCATCACTCTGTATTCTTACAAAATTTTCGTAATCGTCCACCTCAAAGGCGGCCTTGTAGGTGTTCTCTACTTTCCAAACGAGAATAACACCTATCAAAATAGGGTTACCCACATTATCGTTCACTTTTATTCGCTCACTGTCGAAGTTTCTGGCGCGGAGAGATATTTTCTTTTTCACAAAGAAGGGATTCACCCAAAAGAAACCATTTCTTTTAACGGTACCCTTATAATCGCCAAATAATACTAGTACCCGCGAACCATTTGGATTCACATAGAAAAAACCAGGTGTCAATATCAAAGATACCAACAGGCCTACGGATAGTACCGGGTTTTTAAAGGCGGCCATTCCGAAAATAGAGGCCGCAAGTAAGATGAAAACTACAGCTAGCATTACGTAGCCTGAAACGGGATTATTTTCTTTTTCTACATTCATAATGTGATATTAAAATGATATCAAAAATATATTACTTTAAATCTTTACGGACTTGCTAAAAAAAGGTTACAGTCCGTACATTCTTGCATATCTGATTTAGGTCCGGTTAATTAGCGGTTCATCAACGGTTTACAAATGGTAAGTTACGATCCCAAAACATGGCTCTCACTCATTTTCCATGCGTACAGCAGGCAGGTAATGCGAACCCTGATGCCGGCACTAATGTTTATGGCTGCTTACACGGCCGGTATCGCCTATCTTGATCTTGACTACTTTAAGTGGGATTTTCGTAGTACTACAGCCGTTCACTCGTTGTTGGGAATTGTGTTAGGTTTATTTCTGGTTTTTAGAGTAAATTCAGCATATGACCGCTGGTGGGAAGGTAGAAAATTGTGGGGGAGTTTGGTTAACAACACCAGAAATCTGGCGCTTAAACTAGGTGGTTTTCTGCCAGCGGATGATAAGGAGAGTAGAAATTATTTTGCTCAGATGATCCCTAACTTTGTAATTGCTATGAAGGAGCATTTGCGTAATGGCGTTAAAGTTGAGGATTTAGACATGGTGGGCGGTGAGGAATTCCTTAAACGGATTAAGGATAAAAAACATATACCCAATTTCATAACGCTATTGATTTATGAAAAGGTAAATGCCCTGTATAAATCAGAGAAGATTACCGGCAATCAGTTTTTTATACTCGACAAGGAGGTGAAAAGCTTCTCAGATATATTAGGAGGTTGCGAGCGTATTAAGAATACTCCAATACCCTATTCGTACAGTATGTACATTAAGAAGTTTATTTTCACCTACACTATTACTCTGCCTTTTGCCTTT
>JBCDHA010000408.1:0-4213 GCA_038750705.1 Bacteroidota bacterium | reverse complement strand
AAGACTCAATCTTATCAAATGAATGGAAGATAAGTAATATCAAAATTCAACATGTAATAAATGAAATCATTAATTGCTCCTATAAAAATGAGTTAAGGGATTTATTTCTATGGTCTAAAAGTATCGAATTGTTGGTATTACAGGCTGAACTATATGAATATCAAGCCTCAAACAACTATATAAGAAGTAAAGCGGATAAACAAAAGCTTATTGAGGCTAAAGAGTTAATTACCACAAAAATCGATAATCCTCCAACAATTATAGAGTTATCAGAATTAGTAGGTATAAATGAATACAAATTAAAAAAAGGATTCAAAGAGCTATTTGGGACAACTATATTCGGTTACACTCACAGTCTTAGAATGAGTTTGGCAAAAAAACTTTTACTAGGTACTGAAAAGACTGCCCAAGAAATTGCTTATGAAGCAGGTTATAGCTCTCCACAACATTTTTCAAAAGCTTTTAAAAACACTTTTGGGGTTTCTCCCAATAGTATAAGGAAGAATCCTGATTGGACAATCTAGAAAATTGATAATGCTTCACCTTTGGACTTTAACCAAATTCAAAAAAATGAGCAAATCAATGATTATTAAAGAAGACGTACTTTTCAAATCCGGTGCGAAAAAAGTTTGGAACTTATTGACTAATCCTGAAATGACCAAGCAATATATGTTTGGCTGTGAAGTACTTTCTG
The DNA here is from genome assembly GCA_038750705.1 of Bacteroidota bacterium. Taxonomy (GTDB): domain Bacteria; phylum Bacteroidota; class Bacteroidia; order Cytophagales; family Cyclobacteriaceae; genus Fulvivirga. Next base: position 3,519 of record JBCDHA010000408.1, on the reverse strand, counting down.
ACTGGAAAATTGGAAATCAAATTTTGTGGAATGGCAAAACCGAAAATGGAGAAGAAATAACCTATGTAAAGGGAGAAGTTATTGCGTTTGAAGATGGCAAAAAAGCTACGTTAACGATGTTTGACCCAAATATGGGATTACCTGATATTCCGAGAAATTATATCAATCTCACCTATGAAGTAATTCCGCAGGAAAAGGGCTGCAGACTAATAATAACACAAGGAGATTTTCAAGACACGGATAATGCAGAAAAAAGATTTGAAGAATCAAAACAAGGTTGGAAAATGGTAATTCCATCAATGAAAAAGATACTAAACGAATAAAAAGCCAGCAGAGAAGCTTGCGTATAAGGACAATCTCTCATATTGAGGCTACTGCGTTTAGCGAGCCAGCGGTCAGGTAAAAAACAAGACACCGAATGAAATTTAATCAACCAACGACAATCCTTAGAACTTTTGATGAAACAAAGTCAAGGGAATTCTATATTGACTATTTAGGATTCAATGTGGACTGGGAACATCGTTTTGATGATGGTATGCCCTTATACATGCAAGTATCAAAGGATAGTTGTGTACTGCATTTATCAGAACACCATGGAGACGGGACGCCAGGCACAATAATCAGAATTGAATGTGATGACATAACAGGTTACCATAAAGACTTAAAATCGAAAAATTACCGGTCGCTAAACCCTGGGATTAATGAGACCCCTTGGTCAAAACAGGAATTGTGTCTTGCTGACCCTTTTGGAAATAAACTCGTCTTTTTCGAGCCAAAGGGATAGAAGTGTAGCTCGGGTAAGGAAAGAACAGGTAACAAATGTCGCTAACCCGTAGCCTCGTTGAGCAATCCGTTAAGAATATGCAAAACCCCACTTATCTGCCACCAAGCAAACAGACAACTCCTATTAGCTTTCCGCATTTTATATGATCAGTTTAGGAAAAAAATCGAAGAACAGGTTACTGCGAATAGTAATGAGAACCACATTAGCGATAATTTCCATTATCGTTGTTTTAGTACTTGGTTTTTTTCTTTTTACCAACCTGTATACTCCCGCCGTATCTAAGAATTATGGTAAAGTTGACTATAAACTCTACACTGGAAGTTTGGATAATCAACCGCTCATTGTCGCTTTTGGGGGCAGCCAAGGCGGTAACACCTGGACCGAGAGCTATTGGTCTGAGATAAGGCGTGATTTTCTCAATCAGGGATATGCAATTCTGTCAATTGGATATGCAGGCACTGAAAATACTCCCGAAACAATTGAAAGAATTTCTTTGAACGCTATTTATGACACTATCAAACAAGTGAGCCGACACCCAAAAATTGATTCTGACAAAATTGCTCTTCTCGGAAGTTCAAAAGGAGGAGAACTCGTTTTGAACCTGGCAAGTAGGTTTGATGATATTGACGCGGTAGTTGCATTAGTACCCTCTCATGTCACATATCCAGGTTATACTGTAACGGGAAATACCTCTTCATGGATGTACAATGACCAAGAAGTAGAATTCATTCGCATTCCTTTTTTCAAATACATCTATAAGCTCCTTACCACAGGAGATATGTCACAAGTAGCCCTAGAAATACTTAAAGAGGAAGGAAGGTCTTTTGAACAAGCAGAAATTAAAGTGGAGCAGATCAATGGGCCACTCTTGCTTCTATCGGCTAAAAATGATGAAGCATGGCCTTCGGATTATATGTCGAATAAAATTGTAAGACGCTTAGAAATAAACCGATTTGAGCATCACTATGAACACTTTATGTTTGAAGGGAGTCATTACGACACAAAACAGCACTTCGATGTCGTTTTCAAATTTTTAGATAAACATTTTAAAGCCGGCCATTAAGCTCAATCGATTTACCTGGTTATTTGCAAACAGCATCAGGAAATGATACTTTCGAGATATTAAAAAGTCCAGGCCAATAGCTCAGCTAAGCGTTGAACCAGGTCATTTGACTCATATCATGAAAGTATCTAATCTTTCTTACTTGCTACTTTTCTTCGGTTGCTCCATAGGCTGCACGGAAAAACCCGAGCCTGGTAAGCAGATATTGGTCACAGAAGGATTTTCAAATGAAGCATTGGATGCCTATTGGTTATATCTTCCCAAAAATTATAGCGAGAGAAGAAAATGGCCCATGATCATGTTTCTTCAAGGGGGTGATGCATCAGCAAGTCCAACTCCAAACACAGTTAAAAACGGTGGCCCGGTGAACTATATGCTAAAGCAACATCAAGCTCTTCCAGACTCATTTATAATTGTCAATCCACATATGAGAACCGGAACAATGGAACAACGACAGTGGTATAAGAATGCGGATGGTTTGATCCAAATTATCAATCAAACAATAAAAAATAATCATGCAGACCCTGGCAGGATCTACCTTACCGGACAGAGTAGAGGTGGACATGGAACCTGGGGGATCGCTAAAAGATTTCCGGAAAAATTGGCTGCAATAGTGCCCATTGCCGGAGCAATAACTTGCAAATCCAACTGCGAAAAATTGGCTGATTTGCCCATGTGGATCATTCACAACGAGGGTGATCCTGTTGTAGACCATGGATACCCTCAAACAACTGTGAATTACCTTGAAAGTGAGCTCGGGAGATCATTCCTGAAAACATCTAATTTGGATATTAGCGAGAAGATGAAGTCGAAATCAATCTTCACAACTTTTGATAGTGACGAACATGGAGGAGCCGCCTCTAAAGCATATGCTGAACCAAAACTCTATAATTGGCTATTGGCTAATAAAAAAAGCTTAAACTAATAAAGCAAACAAGACATAACAGTGGCCAGCAGGTAGGCGCTAAAATGCTTCTACAAAAACGCACTGCAATAACCGCCCTGAAGGCAATGTAGATCTGCCACTCACAATCCATTCCGATCTACAAAATACTTTGTATTTTTATCGGAATCGCGCGCACGGTAATACTGTGTTTAGTACGTCTTATGTCAATTTCAATAACTAATAAAGAAGGTGTATAAAACTCTCATAATTGTAATTCTTTGTGTGGGGTGTTCTGCCCAAAAAGAAAAATCAAAATTGGATATTCTTTTGGAATACGAGGGGAATTATGAATATGTAGGTGAAAACACGTTAGATATTATCGCTTCTGAATTAGATACTACACTTTATGCAATTGTTGATGAGGCAAAATATCCCTTAAAATATATCGGCAAGGATACCTTCGCCAACATTCAAAATGTCCCTGTAATATTTGAGAGAAATGATTCAGGATCTATTGCCAGTTACAAGGTAAACGATCAGACTTTCAAAATAATCACTACAGATATTGAGAGAATGGAAATGAATCCCAGAAAGGAGCTACTCAATAATCCGGATAAATACGACTATCAACAACCCCAACAACTTGGTGATGGCTTAGAAGTAGGAACTCTGGAAGGTGTATTTAATAACCCGGAACCAATTCTCCAGATGGTAAAGAATACCATCAGCGGAGAATATCCTGAGGTTCATAGTATCCTGATATTGAAGAATAACAAACTGGTTCTT
>JBCDHA010000407.1:0-4218 GCA_038750705.1 Bacteroidota bacterium | reverse complement strand
ACCGCAGGGTGGTTTACAGGCTACTCCTGCAAGTCGCCTGTGGTGGGCCATAAGATCCTGACCTATTGCGTCAGGGCCTACCACCATCTTATATACAGCATGTGAAAGAACTTATTCCCGAGCTTTCACTTCTCGGCACACCTGGCGCCAGACCGGAAAATATTTCAGTAAGCACGTTTTGTGTAAGACTGTATAACTCGACCAGGGTGCTGGCATCTACGGCATTGAAAGGCTGGCCACGGCTCATAACACTTTCCGGTATCTCATAAGGTAAGTCCTGCACCAAACGTGAAGAGTCAAAACCTTCTATCTCAAGGGCTACTCTTAATTCTTCAAAAACTTGATCAAATGATTTTTCAATTGTAGTGATGGACATGGAAATCTTACCTTCTCTCATGATCAACAGGCTTTGCTCCAATAGATTCAACCCAACTTTAACGCCATTTATACTTTGTGTCTCAAACCCTTGTATACCATCATTCCACATAAGACTGGCTGAAGCATCGGTAGGATCGTGATCGAGTAAGTTCCTGGGGAAATAAGATATAAGCTGAACCGTCCTGTGCAATTCTTCCCTGGCGTTCCTAATGAGATTTAAATTCTTCATAGAGATTACTTTAAACTGGCGACACTCCAGAGCACCTCATATTGTTCACAATGTATCAGCAGTGTTTTGTAATCAGAAATGGACACTCCATTCGGTATTACAAATTCCTGTTTGCCGTGGTATTTCTTTAGCTCACTAATAACCGTTGTACCTTTCGTTGCGTTTTTAGCAGTTACCTGATTTGCAGGCAATTTGGAGAGGAATATTTTCAGGTCAGGCGCCTTTTTCGTATCAAAGTCATCATCGAACCTAAGTATGTACTGTTCGCCTTTCTTTACAATCTCCCATTTGCCTTCCACTTCGTACGACTTCTCCGTCCATGATCCGGAATGGGCCACCTGCGCAAGGGTTGCGGAAGTTGTTGTTATTAATAGTATTAGGATGAAATTCTTCATAATTTCTGAAACTTAGAGATAGCTAATTCATTTAGATCAAATTCAAGTCTGCCATAATCTCCAGGGTGGCCGGACCATCATGAGTAAAAAGCTTCTGTATTGTCCCTTCAAGATCCTTTTATCTTCTACCCTTATTCCAAGCGCTACGAAGCTTGAGGCGAACGCAGTGAAATTCGGGTTGCTTAATGAGGTCTGCCATACATCCTGTTGGTCAGCGCGCTGATCTTTGAAGACTTTACCTAGTTCAGCATTATTGATCAAAGCATGTTTGACCGGTACATTTACTTTGTGCCAGACCACTTTCTTAAATTCAGACATGCACGCAGTGTTATTTTGGAATCAACAAGGTACAAAAAATACGGCCACACCTGAATTAAGTTAGCGTTATCTTCAGGTATGTAATGAAGTTGACATTTAAGAGCAAAGGTGATGAACAAGGTCAGATAATTAATCGGGATACCGCAATGTGAGGGATTTAGTTAATGAAGAATTGATCGAACTTTATATATCTGAAAAATTCAACATGTTTTACTGCAAAGCCCTCATACCTTTCTTATTAATAAACCTGATGAGTCAAGACTTTTCACAAATTCGTGACGAGGAATTGATTACACAGCGAGCTTCTCAGGATCGCTACGCAAGTTATTCGCCGGATGGCCAAAGGATCTTATTCGAATCGGATCGTTCTGGCAACTGGGATATTTTTATCATGGAGCTTTATAACAAAAATATCATCCAACTTACCACTGAAGAAAACGATCAAAGGCGGCCAAGCTGGCATCCAAATGGTGACAGAGTCTTGTTCGAGTCTATTCTTGGCAATGACACTCAGCTTGTCGAGCTTGATTTATCTGGTAAAGAAAGTAAGGCCATTGATCTGAGTAAGCTTTCAGGACAGCCCGTATTTGCCAATTACTCTCCCGATGGTGCCTCCATAGCCTTGTCAGAAAAGTTTTCAGATAACCATGCTGAAATAGTGGTTATTAATATTTCCGGCGATATTGTCTACAGATATAAAAACGGTGGTTATCGTAGCTTTTATCCAAAATGGTCTCCTTCCGGAGACGAACTTGTCTTTTTTTCAAGGCATGAAACGGATAATGCAAATGACGAAATTTACATTCTTGACTTGGACGGACATTCGGTAAAGCGACTGACAAACCGACCTTACCATAATTTCTGTCCTGCATGGAGCCCGGACGGTTCAAAGATTGCCTTTGTCACCAGCATGCCGGACCGCAGACCGGAAATTTATGTTATGAATTCTGATGGATCAAATCAACTGCGAATAACCTATAATGAAGACGGTGATACGTTGCCCTCATGGTCGGTTGACGGTAAAAAATTGCTTATAACAGGTTATAGAAAAGGTAATTTTGAAATTGTGCAACTTAGTTTAGAAGCCGGTTAGGTTCGTGTCCATACTGACCTTCTTGCCTAACCGGCGAGATTTCCTGCGAAAGAATTTGGCGACCCTTCTATATTCGTCAAATGGGCTAAAAGCTATAAGTTAGCATAAACTATTCTTTACACATTTGGTTAATTTCACTTGTAAATTTTAGTAATGAAATCCATCGGCTTAACGCTTTTGATAAGCATTTCCTTCACTGTTTCCACCTTGCAGGCACAGGTTACTGCCGATGATTTCACCAATAAATACACCGAAGTGTACCTCAATATTTCTGATACCGCCAAAGCAAAAAAGTATGCCATAGAGGCGTTCGAAATGCTGGAGACGAATGAGGCCCTACAGGAACCGGGCAATTACTTTATACTCAAAAGTATTTTTGAAAATGCATTTAAAGATGAGGAGATGGCTGGAAGATGTGAGAAGCGGGCAAACGCGCTGATGACATTTGACTCACAAGTACAAAAACCAGCCAGTTACGATACTCCTTTACTAGAATGGACATATGAATATCAATTGGAGTTCTATAAAAGACGTGACACTCAGTTTGGGAGGGCTGCCTTAAAATTTTTAAATGACCACAGGGAGCTCTGGAATTATACAAATTTTTCATCTCTTGGTCAGTATTTTGAATCCACCGGGAATTTCCAAAAAGCGGCTGAGCTTTTTGAAAGAGGTTATGAACTTCTGGGCAAGGATCCAAATGAGGTGGTCTCCTTGATAACTTATGCTAGTTTTCTTTTCAAATCCGGGGACTATCAAAAAGTAGAAGAACTTGTAGTAAAGAATGATGAGCTGCTCAAAAGTGCCAATCAGTACACTAGCTTGGCTTATGAGTTGAGTGGCCAAATGATCCGGATGCTGTACAGCCTGAACATAGGGGATTATATTAGTTATATCAAAGCATCTGATAGCTACTATGAATTCTATCAAAAGCAACAAAATGTAGACTTAGGGTATGATCCTTATGCCCAAGCCAGGCTTTCGAATAGGGCTTGGGGGGAAGAATCGAGTGGTCAATGGGAAAAAGCCTCTAAAAGTTGGCAACTTGCTGATTCTGCCTGGAAAGCCGCCAACGCAAAACTGCTTGAAACTTATCCCAATATGCCGACATACTATTATTCCCTATCTGCGCTATTTGAAGCAAGAATAGGAGGAAAAGTTGATCGGCAAAAGGCGATAGAGGAAATAGATACTTATTACATGTCATTGAGCAAAAATGCTCCAAATTTTGAAACGGAAAACTTTTCAAGAGCCCAACAGTATGGTTTCTTAAAAGACACCAGGTACCATCAACAATTTGAGGCTGTATTAAAGCAGCTTCCTAAAAAGCGAGACTTTACCGAGGCTACCTTGCCTTTAGCAAGCTATGCTTACTTTTTAATGCGTGATGGAAACCTGGAGAAATCTTTTCAAACTTACAGAACACTTTTCAAGGAAAACATCGACTGGATCAATGATATCATTTTTACTTTCGGTGAAAAAGCTTTTGTTGCTTACTACACCAGCAAAATCAAGGAAGGCTATGATAACTTCCATTCTTTTGTAAAGCACACCAGAGATATTGATAACCAACTTTATCCCAAAGCTGCGGAAATGGCTTATGATAATACTTTGCTGACCAAGTCCATGGCTTTTAAGGGAGTAAGAAAACGAAAGAAAGCATTTCTTCTTTCCAATTCAGAAGAAATCCGGAACGTCTATAACCAATGGATTGTTAAAAAACAGGACCTGATGCGAATGTATCAAATCTTCCAAACCGGTCAGAGCAGAGATAAAAACTTACCTATTCAGGAAACTACCTATTT
>JBCDHA010000406.1:0-4223 GCA_038750705.1 Bacteroidota bacterium | reverse complement strand
TTCGGGGGCTGCAAATATGCGAGCTTTAACCTTGTTTTCAAAAAAATAAGTGTCGCCCCCACACATAACCACTTTCAAAGGTTGAAAGGCTTTGGAAAAACGATGAATAAAGCCCTCTATTTCTCCAATAATGCCATGAACAACCCCACTTTGGATGCTTTGTTTAGTGCTTTTCCCTACCATATGGATGTTTTCTTCCACCGTTACTAACGGTAAGTTGGATGTAAAAGTATTCAGCGATTCTAATCTCATCTGCAAACCCGGAGAAATAGCTCCACCGAGGTATGTGCCATTTACGGTCACTATATCGTAAGTAATGCAGGTGCCACAATCAATGACCAAACACGGTTGATCAGGAAACAAGAAATGGGCTCCACATGCTGCCGCAATTCTATCATGGCCAAGTGTTTCGGGGGTATCATAGTTAATATGGATGGGCAGGGGTGTCCTGTGAGAGAGAGTGGTTACATTTAATGTTAGCAGTGACTTTTTGAACAGGTTCATGTTTTTACCTACATTACTGACAATTACCCTGTCAATAGAGAATTCCTGAATGGTCTTTTGTAGCTCTGTTGGGGTTATTTCATTTTGTTTTTGCTTAAGATCATCGTTTTCAAAAAGGCCAATTTTTGCATTTGTATTTCCAATATCAAGAATGAGGTTCATCGGGTTTTGCATTTTTGAGATTACAAAACTAGGTATTGTGGTGATTTGCTATTCATAGTTTGACGCTTTCACCTTTTTTGTAGCTTTGCGCGCATTGCAAACCAAACCAACAATGCAAGAGCTCTTACAAAAATTTGAGAATAAGAAACCTGAGATTGTATTCGAATGGAGCGATTCTGAAACAGAAGCGGAAGGGTGGGTGGTAATTAATTCTTTACGTGGCGGGGCGGCAGGCGGAGGCACCAGAATGAGAAAAGGCCTGGATAAACGTGAAGTAGAATCGCTGGCTAAAACCATGGAGGTGAAATTTACTGTCTCCGGTCCACGTATTGGTGGGGCAAAGTCGGGCATTAACTTTGACGCTTCAGACCCAAGAAAGGAAGGCGTTCTTAAAAGGTGGTTTGCCGCAGTGAAACCCTTACTGAAATACTATTACGGCACTGGAGGTGACCTTAATGTAGATGAAATAAATGAAGTAATTCCTATTACGGAGGATGTGGGAATTTGGCATCCTCAAGAAGGTGTTTTTCATGGTCATTTTCATCCTAACGAAGCACAAATCATTAATAGGATCGGTCAGCTTAGAATGGGTGTAATTAAAGTGCTGGAAGATGAGTTTTATTCACCATCAGTAAAGCACAAATATACAGTAGCTGATATGATAACAGGCTTTGGAGTTGCTGAAGCCGTGCGTCATTATTACAAATTATGGGGAGGAGATATTACAGAAAAAAGAGCGGTGATCCAGGGTTGGGGCAATGTAGGTGCGGCAGCTGGTTTCTACCTTGCCCGGATGGGAGTAAAAATAGTTGGTATTATAGATAAAGGCGGAGGCGTGATAAATTCCTCTGGGTACTCCCAGGAACAAATTCGGCAGTTCTTTATCAATAGAAATGGCAACCAATTAAGTACGGATGGAATGTTGTCCTTTGAGGAGGTAAACCGGAAAATTTGGGATGAACATTTCGAAATCTTTATTCCAGCCGCCGCATCACGGCTCATCACTAAAGATCAGGTAGATCGAATGATTAGCGCTAATCTCGAAGTATTTTCTTGCGGCGCCAATGTGCCTTTTGCAGATCCTGAAATATTCTTTGGGCCAACAGGCCTGTATGCTGATCAAAGATTCTCTGTGATTCCCGATTTTATCGCTAACTGCGGCATGGCAAGAGTTTTTGCCTACCTTATGGAAAGTGAGGTTAGCCTTCAGGATAAAGATATTTTTGAAGATACCTCTTCCACCATTCTTAGCGCTTTAGAGCAAACGCTTAAGAAAAATAACACAAAAATAAACCTGGCTAAAACGTCATTTGAAATAGCGTTAAATCAGTTGGTTTAGTGGTTAAGCCGCTTGCTGCATCTTGAGATACATAAGTTTGTTCAATGTCTCAGTTAAACTATTTGTGAAATTCTTTTTATTTACACTATTTTACTCAAAACCATATTTTTGAGTAAAGTGCTTGTAAGGCTTTTTTTTGTATTGCTTATTATGTTTTCAGTGGATGCTGTTTATGCTAATCCGGTAGAAGCTGACTTTGGCAATGATGCAAGCACACTGGTTTTAAATGTAGCCCCTGAGGCTGCCGGCGATGACGCTCATCACGCTCCTCCGGGTTGGACGGTAATTCCTTTTGCTTTGTTATTGTTGATGATTGCTACCGGGCCGCTTTTTTATGAGCACTTCTGGCATAAAAATTACCCGAAAGTAGCTGTAGCCTTGGCAGCTATTGTTGTGGCCTATTATTTATTTGCACTTCACAATGTCCACAGTCCGATTCACGCATTGGCCGAATATGTTCAGTTCATTGCGTTGCTGGCCTCTTTATACATAGCTTCAGGAGGAATAATGATCAATATAGATAAAAAGGCAACGCCTATGGCAAATGTCATTTTATTACTTGTCGGAGCCGTTATTTCAAATTTGATTGGTACCACAGGGGCCTCAATGCTTCTGATAAGGCCGTTCATACGTCTGAATAAAACCAGGATCCGTCCTTATCACATTATCTTCTTCATTTTTATTGTCAGTAATGTAGGGGGGTCGCTCACACCTATAGGTGATCCACCACTATTTCTCGGGTTTTTAAAAGGCGTGCCATTCTTTTGGACATTGACCAATAACCTCTGGCCCTGGCTTTTTGCCATTTTATTGCTGGCGGTAATCTTTTATTTCTTTGATAAACGAAATAAAGCAGGAGACGGGATGGATGAGGATACGGAATATTCCAATAAATTATCCCTTGTTGGCGCCCGTAATTTCTTTTGGCTGGCTTTAGTGATAGCATCTGTTTTCCTGGATCCCAACGTTATCGACTGGGTTCCGGCAATTAATTATGACGGACAAAAATTCTCCTTTATTCGTGAAATCATAATGTTTTGCGTCGCGTTCTGTTCCTTCAAATTCGCCAAAAAAGAAGCTATTCAGGGCAATGAATTCAGTTTTGAACCAATAAGAGAAGTAGCATTTATTTTTATTGGAATATTTGGAACCATGATGCCTGCTCTTGAATTAGTAGGTGGATTTGCAGCTTCTCCAGAAGGCTCTAAACTTATCAGCCACAACACGCTTTATTGGGGTACAGGCATACTTTCGGGTTTCCTGGATAACGCTCCCACTTATATTAATTTCCTGACCGCAGCTCTGGCGGCCGAAGGGGGGTCCATATTAAAAATGACTGATGTAATTGCTTTTTCTGAAGGCGGTAGATTTATTGGATCGGTCTTGGACTTAAAGGCAATTTCAATAGCGGCAGTTTTCTTTGGCGCGTTTACTTACATAGGTAACGGACCCAATTTTATGGTAAAGTCTATTGCAGAGCAGATTGGTATCAAAATGCCTTCTTTCTTCGGGTATATTATTCGCTTTTCTATTCCATTTCTTTTACCGCTTTTACTTATCGTCTGGTTGGTATTTTTTGCTTTTGCGTGAAAATGCTTCGCATCTTAAGGTGAATGAGTAGCTGGAGGTAAAAAACAGATGCGCACAAGGTAGGAGTGCGTAAGAGTCGTGTGTTCTGATGCTGACTTATTATTTTCTACTGACCTTCGAAAAAAAGACTTTAATTTGGCATCATTTGCTAAAAACACCCTTTGTATTCCTAAAGGGCAGTTTTTAGTTACTCTATTTAGGGTGAGGGTAGTTTACAGCTTTAAAGAAAATCCTTTGGCAGACCTTTAAAGGCACCTTTTTCTTACTCAAAAAAATTTAGCCAGATACCAATTTTTCCCAAAGGGGGGTGGTATAAATATTGATATGCGTGTTTTATTACCAAAGCGAGGTTAAACACTTAAAATCATGAAGTACGTAATAATATTGGCCTTTTCAATTATTTCAGTAGCTAATGTAAAAGCACGTAGAATGGAGAGCGATCATCATGTCAGGGATATTAATGAAAACTTTGGATATGCTCTTGAAGATAAACAAGAGTTATATACCTTAACCACTTACGCAAGCATTGCGCAGCAGACATCAAGTTTAGGTACAGAAGCCGGCACTACGGCTACGTTTCCCTGGCTAATGCTGATCGTCCTGTTGGGATTAGTAGCGTTTAAAGTAA
>JBCDHA010000405.1:0-4224 GCA_038750705.1 Bacteroidota bacterium | reverse complement strand
TAGTTATGACCAATAAATCAGACGAAGGTGGCATGGGTTATAATCAGGTAGTACAAATTTGGAAGACCTTAGAAGATCACCTGATGAACCTGATCATGAACTAATACGTGTCAAATTTGACACTCATTTACTGGTTTTTATTACAATGATTAACTCATTTAACTTTCTTGAAAATTTGTTTTGAATATACTTTCCAGGAAGCTCCTCCATCATTAGTGATCTCTACCAACGATTCATTTTTGTTATCAGAAACCTTGGTATATGTAATGCGAAACGAAATGCGCTGACCATCAGGTGTGAGTGCGGGTATATCTGATGTTAGATTGTCAAAAGTAATTTTTTCATCTTCGATCTCTCCATTGTAAATATCAATAGTAGCGAACTCCTTATCCATAGCAATCATTCGAAGTTGGTTCATACGCCCGTCTCTTCCTATGCTGTTACTCATTGTTAGGGTACCCTGACCAAAGCTAAGGCTGAGATCTTCCCTGATGAATGTTCTATCCAAAATGGGGTAGAATTTTGCCTGTCCTTTTCCACCTTCTTTCCACTCACCCTGTTCATTAGGCAGCTTTACCTCCACTGCATAAGTTCCCAACAAAAATTCCAGTTCACCAATGCGATCTTGCGCGTTTAATAGTGTTACAAAAATTGTTAAAAGAGTCGTAATTGCTGTTCTCATGATTATTTTTTCACAAAAGTCAAAGAGGTAAGCCATTCATAAATACAGATGCTTGTATTTAAGGTTTATTTACATGTTTGTTAACTAAATATTTTGAGACAAATATGCTTTCGGAGTCATTCCCATTTCTCTTTTGAATGCTTTGTAAAAGCTCACCTTATTTCCAAAGCCCGCCTTTTCTGCAATAGCTGCATGCGTCAAATTAGGCCATTTTTTTGTGCGTATGGATTTTAAAAAGTGATTCACCCTGTGTTGGTTTAGCAGGTCCGTTAAATTCTTATGAAGTATTCTGTTAATGGCCTTACTGGCTAGCGTTGTGTTTACGTCTATATCTTCCGAGAGCCTACCTAACGAATAGGATCTATCCAGGTAAGGCTCTTCACTATTCATATGATGAATAATCTTTTCGGCTATCTGTTTCAATAAATATGTCTCACTCGAATCATAAACCTGAGTTAGAAAATAGAAAGATGCCGGTCTTACAATGGCCAACACAGCTAAACCGAATGTTAGGAAAGCAAAAGCAAGAAAACATGTATTGTAAGCCGTTTCATTAAGGGGATAAGCCGACTCGGCGATCAAGAAGCTTACGCAAAACACCGACAGCCAGCCTAGAAGTATACCCGTGAAAACAGAATGCCCTTTTCTTAGCAGATCCGGAAAACGGATATCAGAGTGTTTTCTAATTATAGTATTGGCTCTGATGAAAAAAATGAGATTCACAACAATAACGCTAAGAACGAAAGCGTAAAAGGACCCGATAAACCATATTTCAGAAGTGGCTTGCAGCAGTTCAATGTCGGCCATTAATGTGATTCTGATCAGGAAAATTACATGTACCGCAACAGAAGAGAAATATAAGAGGTCCGTGTAGGTAAAAAAGAATGTAGACTTGATACTCTTCAAAAGTGTATAATACCAAAGCGGCCCAATAAAATAGGCGATAAGATCAAAGTAGTACCAGAGTTGAGGGTTGGCTCGATAATATTCAGAAGAGTACAGCAATTTAGCCAGTAGCGCTGTTGTAATAGCAGCTATGAGCAGTAAGAAATAGGTATTCTTATGTTTGTATTTAAACGTTTTAAGAAACAAAGAAAAACAGAGCATGGCCCCCTGCACAAATCCAACAAGAATGATGACCTTATAAAATGACATACGAGTCAACTTAACTTATTAATCATACGAGTCAACTTAACTTATTAATAAAAAGGCAGGAAGCATCAGGGCCGAAAAAAGTTAATGCTTATGTTAATTTACTTTATTGATCTCTTATATTTTACCGGAGATCATCTAGTTCTTTCCTTAGCTTTTTTGTGAGACTGGCCACAATCAATTCATAAGAATGGTCGGTCAATTCTAAAGTGAGGTTATCCGGAACCGTGCCGTCCATATAAACCGAATTCCAAAGGGCTTTATTCATATGGTAGCCAGGCTTAATGCTTTCGTATTTCTCTCTGAGTTCAATGGCGCGTTCAGGATCGCATTTGAGGTTGATGAAAGTGAAAAGATCGACATCGCATAAGGCAAACATTTTACCCATCACTTTAAATACCAGGGTCTGATTATCGAAAGGAAAGCCTTCGGTAACACCTGGCTTGGCCATGCAATACTCTCGAAAGTACTCTATATCCATGCCTCAACAGTTTATAACGAAGTTATTAGATTTTGAAGATTAAATCTAAAACTGCTGCGTAGAACAGAGCGACTAAAACAGATTTTTAGCAATGAGGTAAATCACACCTACTAAGAACATGAGCATGGAAATCTTATTGATCATATGCATTGAGCGTATATTAAAATTACTCGGACGATTCGGATCTTTCTTTCTGAAGAAGTAGCCAAATACTTCACCCAATGAAAAATAGTCTTTTAATGTATTCTTTTCCCTACTCCGTGCTTCTTCTCTTTCCATTTTTTCCTGTTTGCATTGTTTAAGTTAATAATTACTGGCGTCCGAGAAAAGTTTTTTGATTTGGAATCATTCGCTAAAAACACCCTTTAAATTCCATAAAGGGCCGTTCTTAATTACTCAAGGCTCAGTACTAATTCCGGCTCAATCCAATTTCCATCTGCTCGTATGATCTCTATCAGTTCATCCACTGCATCTTCTGAAGGAACTGCCCTCTTGACCACATCCTGCCCCTTGTACAGTGTAATTTTTCCTTTACCACTGCCTACATAACCATAATCAGCATCGGCCATTTCTCCTGGGCCATTGACAATACAGCCCATTATTCCAATCTTCACTCCCTTTAAATGATCGGTCCTTTTCCGGATCATAGCAGTAGTTTCTTGCAGGTCGAATAAAGTACGTCCACATGAAGGACATGAAATGTACTCCGTTTTGGTCATACGCGTACGAGCGGCTTGAAGAATGCCGAAGCCTGTGGAATTATATCTTTTTATAACTTCCAAAAGTTCAGCTTTGGATTTACCATTGGCAATATGTTCTGTCGATAGCATAACTCCATCACCAAAACCATCAATAAGCAACCCGCCCATATCAGTAGCCGAGTAGATCTGGAGCTCATCGTCGGTAATGTTCTGATAAGCCTTTTGAATAACGACCGGCAACTCTATCTTTCTTTCGATCAGCTTAAAGAAGGCTCTTCTAAGCTCAGGCATTGCGTGTTCATTATCCGTTGAAAGCAACAACACAAACTGGCGCTCCCCTTTTAGTTTTTCAATTAATTGATCGCTTAGGTCACCCAATTGAATACTCAGAAAGTTAACTTCTTTATGGCGTTCCAGAGCATTGAAGTAGTCATTTACCCTGAACAGCGGCAACTTGTTAATATCAGCCTTATGGTCTTTCCAGGTTTCGAAATCGAGGATTTCTTTCAGGCCGTTGGGCAGCATAAAATCAACAGGATTTTGCCCTCTGTATATATAATCCGCGCCGAGGTCGTTCATTTTCCATTTGTCCAGCTCCGGCAAGTAGAAATGACCAATGGCCTTTAGATCTTTGTAGTCGCTGATCTCCGCCCGGCTAAGGTCGGCAATCACACGAGGCACATTTGAGCCTCCAAAATTGGCCGCCTCTAGCGTCTTTCTTCGCTGGTAGCCAAAAGGATCGACCGGAGAATACTCAATCGGCTCTATCGCCTGATGCCCATTGCGATTAATGTATCGGTCTACTAACGTTCGGGCCACCGGAGCTTCAAATTCCGGCTCTTCAGTAAGAGACACCCTAACCGTGTCTCCCAGGCCATCCTCCAACAATGTACCTATTCCCACCGCGCTTTTTATTCTGCCATCTTCACCATCCCCCGCCTCGGTAACGCCAAGGTGAAGCGGGTAGGGTTTTAAACTTTCCTCATCGAGTTTATTAACCAGCATACGATAGGCCTGCACCATCACCTGGGTATTGGATGCCTTCATGGAAAGCACGATATCGTAATAATTCAGGTCCTCACAAATACGCAGAAATTCCAAGGCCGATTCTACCATACCCAAAGGAGTATCGCCATAGCGGCTTAAAATTCGGTCAGAAAGTGATCCGTGGTTGGTACCGATACGCATAGCGGTACCGTATTCTTTAC
>JBCDHA010000404.1:0-4227 GCA_038750705.1 Bacteroidota bacterium | reverse complement strand
TACTGAAGCTTAGTGCCTTGTATTTTAACCTGAGCATTTTCTACACTTAGTCCCATAAGTTTACGAATGGGTTCGTTTGGCATATTGAATGTAAAAAGTGAAGGAACCGGAGGCTCAATATGATGACCTGATTTTTTTAACCAATCAAATCCACTCAACTTGGGGCTGCCCCCTGCACAGACCACAACCTTGTCGTAAAAAAGGGCTGGTTGTGTATCCACTTCCAACTCAAAGCCTTCTTTATGCACTTCTATAGATCTCACTCCACTCATCGTTAATACTGTGATTCCCAATTTATCAACCTCTTGCTGCAGACAATCCACAATGGTTTGAGAATCATCCGAAATCGGGAACATCCGATTATCCGGCTCAGTCTTTAATTTTACACCCCTTGATTCGAACCAATCAATGGTATCAGAAACAGAAAACTGAGAAAAGGCCTTCTTTAAAAACCTTCCTCCGCGAGGGTAGTGCTTTGAAAGCCGTGAAGGCTGTAAGCAATGATGTGTCACATTACACCGTCCTCCTCCGGAAATTTTGACTTTGGCTAGTAGCTTAGAAGATTTTTCATGGATGACCACTCTAGCCTTCGGATAATGCCGTTTACATGAAATGGCGGCAAAGAAGCCTGCCGCGCCACCACCGATCACTGCTACTTTAATAGGATTAAATTTGATTTCATCCCAAACTTATAAAAATAGTTGTTAGTAGTCATCAGACCACTCGAAGTGGTCAGACTACTTTACATTTAAAATAAACTCATCAGATCAGCAGAGGCCTGAATCTTTAAAACAATGAACCGCTTAGCGAGCTGGTAACCGCTTCAGCGGCCCGCCTGCCGGAAAGCATGGCAGCATTCAGTGAAGCATTCAACAAGTAATCACCCGCTAAGAAGATATCATCATGCAGCTTTACCTCTGTAGCAGCCATATCATATTTAAGATCGCGGTTAACCGGCAATGCTTCAGGAATATGATAGGACGCCAAAAATTCAAAATCCGTGGAACCAAAACCAGTTAGTTCAGCCAGCTCCTGAATCACGACATCTTGAACTTCAATGTTCTGATCGTTATTCACAGAAACGGAAATTAACCGTTTTCCTGAAGGACTGTAATCCGATGAAACCGTAGTTAAATCACAAAAATTATTGATCAGTTTGTTCTCGTTTGTGACGAGGCCGATCAATGGTTTTTTGATTACCCGTTTGCTACATGAAAAGTATAAATTCAACACGGACTGGTAGGTTGGTTTATCATTGAACCCATCCATAATGGTCTCAGGTTGAGTAGCAATGACCACTTTTTTGGGTTTCAGGCTTTCGCCATTTTCCAACACAACTTCATTCGATACTTGCTTTATACGAGTATTGAAGCGAAAGGCAGTATGCTTCAGTTGGCTTTGAAGTTGTTTCGGAATTTCTTCCATCCCCTTCGACGGGATAGCCGCACTGCCCTCAGAAAACATTTTGAAAACGAATTCAAACATCCTGCTCGAGGTCTCCAACTCATTTTCAAGGTAAATACCGCCAAAAAAGGGGTTGAAAAAGTTGGATATGATCCGCTCTGAAAAACCATAATTCCTCAGGTAAGCCACGGTGGTCACCTCATCTTTGCTAAAAAGAGCTTCTAATCGCTGTTTTTTAACAGCCGAGGCGAGTTTAGCCATTTTAAGTTTATCTCCCAGGCCACCTACCGGGGAAAACGCCATAGAAAATACAGATGCGGGATTTCTTAACGGATCTGAAATCTCATATTGGCCATTCCCATCGTAAATAACTGCACCAGGATTAAACGTTTTTAGCTCAAGTTGTTCATAGTTAAGGTAATGTTGAGCCTCAGGGTAGGCTGTAAGTAGTACCTGGAACCCATGATCAAACCGATAGCCTTCTTTTTGATCTGTTTTTACCCTACCGCCTACCCGATCCGTAGCTTCGATAATCAGAGGGTGTATGCCTCGCTTTTCGAGTTCTATGGCACAAGTCAACCCGGCTATGCCACCGCCTATAATTATCACTTCATTTTTTGATACTTCCATGTTTTTACCGGAATCTAAAACTGCTCCTGAAAGAAATACAGGATAAGTCCATTGGGTTCGATAACAGAAAAAGTCCGATGCCCCCACGACTGATCCGTAACCTCCTGCTTGAAAGGCACTCCTGCTGATCCATACTTTTTAAACAGTTCATCTACATTCCATACCTGGATGCACATAAACACACCTTGTGGACTTCTATAATCCAATCCGGCATTTTGCACTTCTTCAGGGACCAGGAGCAGTACTTCAATCAAGCCAACGCCGGTTTTGAACAGCGCTCCTTTGTCATGTGCATTTCTATCCCATGAGTGTTCGAGGTCAAACCCGAGCTTTTCGCTATAGAACTCCAGCGTCTCTTCATACTTGTCAGTGAAGTAGGTAAAGCGAAATTTTCCGTTTTGGTTGTTCATAATAGGTAAATTAAACGATACTTTTAAGTAAAGCTCATATTAAAAACAGCTTTATAACCTTTGGGTTACGGAAGGAATAAAGAAATATTTAAAGCACCTTAACTACCTTGGATCTCGCCATTTTAATGAATAATACACGACCTGTACTGTCCTGATCTAAGATGTACTTTGAATAGATCAAGCTGTCCGGGCCTTGCTTTTGAATGTTATCTTCTACTTGTGTGGGATCAGGAGCGTAGGCATAAGCCATTGTTATTTTTTGCTCCGTTTCGTTTAACATTAAAGAGTCTCGCAATGATGCTGAAAACATTCGTACATCTGAAGGCGCTACTTCCTTAGCAGATATCTCGCGACCTATTTCCAATGCCTTTCTGAATATCTCATTTTCATTAACCTTCTTGATTTCGCGGTCTTCCATTTCTTCACGAAATGCCTTCCGCTGATCTTCACTTAACGAACCATTGCAGGCTGCAGTAATGGAGACAATTAACATGGGTAATATCCGTGACCAAGCATTCATGAGGACAAAGCTATGTTATCAGGTTGGCAATTGACAGATTACAATTGGTAAATTCGATCTTAGGTAGATTTTGGTCTTTGATATGAAGTGTAACGCATTCGTTAGATTTGCAGGTATTAATCAGTTCCTATGATTGAAAAACTACAAGAATTAAAAGATCGCTTTGAGGAAGTAGGCCAGCTTATTGTTCAGCCAGACGCTATGTCTGATATGAAAAAGTATTCAAAGTTGAGCAAAGAGTACAAAGACCTCGAAAAAATCGTGGCCAGGTACGATGCTTATAAAGACGTGATCTCTAATATAGACAATGCCAAAGAAGTTCTGAAAAACGAGAAAGATGAGGAATTCAGGGAGATGGCTAAATTGGAGCTTGACGAATTAGAACCTCAGAAAGCAGATATTGAGGCCGAACTCAAGCAGTTGCTTATTCCCAAAGATCCTAACGATCATAAAGAAGCGATTTTAGAAATCAGAGCCGGAACAGGAGGCGATGAAGCAGCGATTTTCGCCGGAGACCTATTCAGAATGTATCAGCGCTTCTGCGAAAAGAACGAGTTGAAGCTCACTGTACTTGATCTTACTGAAGGCACAAGCGGAGGGTATAAAGAAATAGTAAGTACCGTTACCGGTAACGAGCCTTATGGCACATTGAAATTTGAGTCGGGTGTGCATCGCGTACAGCGTGTGCCACAGACCGAAACGCAGGGACGTGTACACACCTCTGCGGCTACGGTGGCCGTACTGCCCGAAATGGATGATGTAGAAGTTGAAATTGATATGAACGATGTTCGCAAAGATACCTTTTGCTCTTCGGGCCCAGGCGGTCAGTCTGTGAATACCACGTACTCGGCGGTACGCCTTACGCATATTCCCACGGGCTTGGTGGTATCTTGCCAGGATCAAAAGTCTCAACTAAAAAACTTTGATAAGGCATTAAAAGTATTGCGCTCCAGGATTTACGAAATAGAATTGGCTAAGCACAATGAAGCCGTAGGAGCACAAAGAAGGTCAATGGTTGGAAGCGGTGACCGCTCGGACAAAATACGCACCTATAACTATCCGCAAAGTCGTGTGACGGATCATCGTATTAACTACAGCCAGCATAACTTGCCCGCCGTAATGGATGGTGAAATTGGTGAGTTTATCGAAAAGCTGCGCATTGCAGAATCAGCCGAGAAAATGAAAGAAGGTGCAATGGAATAAAAACGCTGAAATTAGCGTTGACCAACTATGCTCAGAAGCCTTGTTATTGGAGTTGTTATT
>JBCDHA010000403.1:0-4227 GCA_038750705.1 Bacteroidota bacterium | reverse complement strand
TTTAGCGCTTTAACAATTGAAATTGAAGGCAAGTACAACGCGGGGTAAAATCCTGATAACAAGCCAATTATAATTGTAAGAACAATGGACCCCATAAGTAGTGTGGGATTTCGGAAAAAATCCAACTCCAATTGCTTGCCAAGCAAATTTTCAAGAGGAGTGGCGTAAATAATCAATACACATATTAAAAGGGCCAGCAGCAGGGCAATAAAAGCCAGGACAAAAGCTTCGGCAAGTATCGAAACAAACAACTTACTTTTTGAGTGACCAAGTACTTTGCGCATGGCAATTTCGCCGGCTCTGTTTATCGCTCTGGAAGTGGCCATGTTTACGTAGTTGATACAGGCCAGAAGAATGATAAACAGACCAATAGCAGCAAAAGTATAAGTATAGTAAATATTGCCTTGGGGAAGATCATCGCCTTTCTTACTTGTAAAGTGTATTTCTGCTAACGGCTCAAGATCCATGTCCACCTTACCCCCTATTTGATCGCCAAAAGCTTTAAAGTGTGTTTCATAGATTTGAGGAAACTTATCGTAAAAGTCTTTTGCCTTATAGTTATCGTGAAAAATCAGATACGAGTATGTGTTGGGATTCCAAAACCCCTCGGAGACCCTGACAGCTTCCTGTCCTCGAACCCACTCTCTGTCCAAAGGTAACTGCGATACGAGAACATCATACGTCAGATGTGTATTTCCCGGGAGTTCCTTAATTACACCTGTTACTTCATAGGGTTCACTATCATCAATCGATATCTCCTTATTTAAAGCCGATCCACTGCCAAAGAAAATACGTGCTACCTTATCCGTAATGATCATTTTATTAGGAGTTGCCAGCGCCGTTTCGGGATTGCCCTCTATAAATTCATGGGTGAAAACCGACAGTACACTTGAGTCGGTTTGATATACTTTGTCAACATACTCCAGAGTTTCTTCACCTGTATCTGAAATATGTTTAAGCATGGGATTATAAAACCGTTCAAACCTCACGTAATTTTCAATTTCAGGGTATTCATCTTTAAGTAGTGGCGCTAATTCCCTAGCTGTTTGCGCTACATCAAAAGAAGCCCCCGTTGCTTGCAGGTGATTAACCAATCTATGAATCTGTTCATGCTTTTTATGATGTTGGTCATAAGTAAGATCATATTGCAAGTAGAGCAATACCAGGATGCCACAAGAGATGCCTAATGCTAAACCGAGCACATTAAGCCAGGGGTAAATACCGTCTTTCAAAAACATCCTAACCGCAAACTTGAGGTGGTTCTTCAACATATTTCTATTGTTAAGCTTGATTTAAGTTACGCGTATGTTTCATCTGCCGTTTACTATATGCAGTAACATGTCCTTTATATGCAGTAACAGGAAAATCAGGTCAGATTCAAATGATTAAAAAGAGCTTTCCGATAATTTCTGCTAACCTTAAGCTTTTCACCTTCCTTTAAGTTAAGCACGTATTCCTTGGGAGATAATTGGCTTACACCAGAGGCATATTTAATATTTACCAATGATGACTTATGAATGCGAATAAATCCGTGAGGTTGTAATTTTTGCTCCAGCCGTTTTAAGCTTTCCCTGATAAGATGAAAACTGTCGGCTAAATGGATCTTGACATAGTAATCATAGGCTTCAAGCCATCTTATGTCATCGTAGAGAAGTAGGTGTATCTTACCCTTATTCTTAACCACCAGCCTGGCATCAGACGTTTTCTCAATCAATTCTCCATCTAAGGGTTTCTGGTCTGCAATTGACTGCAAAAGAGCTGAATTACCGGAAACTGCCCGCTCACTTTTTAACTGCAGCTTTGCGTGATCCAGAGCCTTAAAAAAACGGGAATCACTATACGGTTTTAACAGGTAATCGATGGCATGCACTTCAAAAGCCCGGAGTGCAAACTCATCATAAGCGGTTACAAAGATCACTACCTTTGGTTGGTTTTGAACACTTCTTAGCACTTCAAAACCATTAATTTCAGGCATTTGAATATCCAAAAACAAAATATCCGGCCTGTGCCTTTCTATTTGATCAATCGCACTTAGTCCGTCAGAACATGAAGCTAGCAGATGAATAGAGTCATCTTGCTGCAGAAGTAGTGAAATACCGTCTCTTGCGTCTCGTTCATCATCAACAATTATTGCTGTAAGCTTCATGTTTGCTTGGGTAAGGTAATATCTATAAGTACACCTGTTTCGCTTTGCTTGATTTGAAACGTATAATCCGTGCCATATAGTCTTCTGAGTCTTTCTACCGTATTGGGGAGCCCTACACTTTTACCTCCACCTGACGGCCAGGTTATTTTTCCGGTATTTGAATTAAAAACCTGTATTTTAACAAAATGATCTATCTCAACGATTTTTATCGATAAAACAGAGGTTTGGTCATTAAGATTTATGCCATGTTTAAATGCATTTTCAACTATAGGTTGTAATAACAGTTTAGGTACAGAATAGTGAAGTATTTTCGGATGACAATCAACTTCAATTTTTATCTTCTCTCCAAACCTTCTTTTCTCAAGTGATATATAGTGATTAAGTAACTCGATTTCCTTTTTCAACGAAATAAAAATTTCATGACGGGTATTGAGAACAGCTCTTAACATATCACCCAGGTCGGCCAGCCCCTCCACAGCCTGAGCGTTTTCATTTTTACGTACCTGCATGGTGATACTGTTCATAGCATTGAAAAGGAAGTGCGGGTTGAGTTCTGTTGACAGCGTTCTTACCCGCGCATTAGAAAGACTTGAATTCAGATCTTGGTTCTTGGCTTCTTCGGCCAAATACATTGCCTGAAAGTAAAGCATGTTCAATACACCTGTATATATAAAATACCATATGAACCCGTGAAACAAATTATGCCAGCTGAAAAGCCATTTTGATGGTAAATCACTGAAAATGAAGTGTTCAGGCAAATTCAAAAAACGCTCCAACAGAACAATAAAAACATCTGTTAAGACCATGTGGACCGTTCCAAACAAAACTGCAACTCCCAGATGATACACCACTTTAGTTTGGAACGGCTTACCTAGCCATTTAAGAAAAAACCATGGTATAGCAAAGCCAAGCAACCACAGCGTCAAAAAATAGGCCACCGGCCAGAAAACTAAGTGAGTAACATCAGCTCCCGGGTCAGTGACCATATAAAACCCGATCGATATGACGGTAAAACATGCAAATGCCACCGTATGCGATTTGTTAAAACCCTTCCCAAATAATTTTCGCCTAATAAAAAGCATCTATGCAACGTTCGGCTTACTATTTATGTCTAAATTATTAAATAACTCAGTTATTTATGAAAACCCTCGTTACGCTAGTACTTGTATTTGCATCTGCACTGATATTAGCTCAGAACAAGATCTATAAAAAGGACAAGTCAGTGATGATTGTATTATTACCTTAAATCCGCAGGTGTAAGACAAAAGAGAGCCAAAAAAGCCTTAAATAAGATATAAATAAGCTTTTCTGGCTCAACTTTCTTCACTTATTTAGGTGTGCGAACAAACAAATAAGCAGAAGATGAAAAAACGTTATTTGAAAATACCTGCGTCCGAGAAAAGTTTTTTATTTGGAATCATTCGCTAAAAACACCCTTTAAATTCCCTAAAGGGCCGTTCTTAATTACTCCTGCCATTTGGCGGGTGGGGTAGTTTTCAGCTTTGAGGAAAAATCTTTTCCCGGATGCTTCGAAGGCACTTTTTTCTTGTTCAAAAATTTAGTCGGACACCAGTATTTAGCAATCCAAATTTTACTACATCGGAAAGAGGTATTTTCATCAGAGCTTTTATAATCAACATTAGTAAACAAATCGTTTATGATAACGCATTTCTTGTTGACTATTCCATGCGTTTAGTTATGGATTTTCGGAAGAAAGTAACTTTTCTGAACCGGGCGCTAACCAATTCGAAAGGTCTTATCATTACGGTTTTTAGGAGCCGTGGATAACGTATCTATTGTGTTTTCATTTAGACTAAAAATCGGTTTTTATACGAGACTAATCATTCATAAGGAATTACATCAAGAATGTACTTTATAGCCTCCAGACGCGCCTTGGTTTTTCTATTGGCCTTTAAGATTTTCCACGGGTTTTCCTTAGTATCAGTATTCGCAAACATTTTCTCTTTATACTTTGTGTAAACGTCCCACAGCTCTTGCGCTTTACGATCTACAGGTGTCATTTTCCATCGTTTCAGCGGGTTTTCCTGAAGGTCAGCAAATCGTCTTGCCTGCTCGTCTTT
>JBCDHA010000402.1:0-4229 GCA_038750705.1 Bacteroidota bacterium | reverse complement strand
GCTCATGATCTTCGTAACCCGCTTAAGAATATTGTTGGTTTAATCAAACTTATGGAAAGGGAGCAGGTAGGAGCAGGTGAAAACAAATATATAGCTATGATTATGCAATCTACATCCCATGCCCAAGATTTGGTGAATCGCGTTTTGGAAATGGATGCATCAAATCAAGATAATGTTCAGGTCGATTTCCAAGCCGTGGACACTACCCAACTGATAAAGGAGGCAATAGAGGGAATGAATACCAGTGCGAAGGAAAAGTCCATTAATGTAATTTTTGAAAATAACGCATCTATTACAGTAGTACAGGCTGACCAGACCTATCTGGCCTTGATTTTAGAAAATCTGTTGTCAAATGCCCTCAAATTTTCAGAGCGCAATACTGATGTAATTGTACAAGCTAGCAATAAAGAGGAATCGCTTATAATCAAGGTCATTGATCATGGGCCGGGAATTAGTGCCGATGAAGAAGACAAACTGTTCAAAAAGTTTTCGAAACTCAGCCCGCGCCCTACGTCAGGTGAGAGTTCGACAGGTTTGGGACTAGCCCTGGTCAAGCGTTATGTGCAATTGATCAATGGCAGGGTGTCCTACGAAAATGCAGATGGAGTGGGCGCTACTTTTGTCGTGGAATTACCGATCAACCGATAACTGTTTGGTCGGTTTTCTGACCCGTTTGCCGGTGTTTTTCTTAAACTGCTCTTCCAGCATGGATATTTTCTCAAGTTTTGCTTTTGCAGATTTGAAGTGCTCCGTATCGACAGGGCGAGTGTAGTTTTTCCAAAAGTCAGCGTCATATTCGTTATAGTCTGCCATGCTGTAGATATCGAGTTCTTCGTCTCGCTTATCTTCCTGTTGGAAGTTGCCTTGTGTTATGTCGGTAATGAGTAGTTCATCCAGCGATTCCGTATCAAATTCCGTCATCTTTGTTTTAGTATTCAATACCTTACCTTTACGATGCCAGCTGGCGCTGCGCAAATAGAATTTACCCTCAAATTCCTGGTAAGTATAGTGACTCTCCTGCCAATACGAGAAAAACTTGGCTGTATCTCTACGTTCCCACGCCCATGAAAAGTTATTGCTCAGATGCGGCTTAAACTTGAGTAAAACATCCACTATAGCCAGGTCTTTTTCACGGATAGTGACTATGGCATCATAAATGGCATGACTATCACTTTTGCTCTTTGCCAGCAATACATACAGTAGGTTGTTATCTTGTGCTTTTACTTCAATTAAGTCAACATCGAAGAATTTTAGCGAGCCTTTCTTAAGAAATCCCCATTGGCCCGATTGGATAGGGTGATTATGGACCAAATGGTTGACATAGCCGTCATAGATCTTCCATTTATCTGTTCTGAGATCAGCTGATTTGCGAATATGTCGGAATTCGATCTTTTGACGATTATGCACTTTGCCATTACTATGTACGTAAATCGCGGCTTCGAGCATACGCATGAACGACTTATCTTGCTGAAAAGTGGTCCTGTAAAATCCTTCAAGGCGATGGGATGAAGTCTTATAGTTCTTTTTAAAGTTTTCTATGGCGCCAATCAGGATGTCCTTAGGCTGAAATTCATCACTTACCACTACTTCATCCAGCATGAGCGATGATTCTTTTAATACAATTTCTGTCGGACTCTTCCACTGTGTTAGTTTTCTCTCAGCCGATTCAAAGCCAATGGCGGAAAAAACGATAGTTTCATTTCTATTATCTGCACTTACTTTGAGATTAAACCGGCCTTCCGTATTGCTCACTGTACCTTTCTGAGAACCCTTAATATAGACATGGGCAAAAGGTATGAAAGCCCCCGCTTCACCCTTAATTTGCCCGGAGATAGACAAGGTGTTTTGCTGACAAAACAGGAGTGTTGTTATTGAAATAAATACTAAAGTGAGTATGGGCTTCATTTTTGGTGGTTGAGTAATGCTGCCAAGATAAATAGTACATTACTTTCAGCTGTCACCCCAACGTAAAAGTATGTCATAAAGTGTAATGCGGTTATTTAAAGGTTTAATTTGATTCGGCAGGATCTGTAGTAAAAAGCAGGCTTCTTAAACTGACGAGTACTATAATGGTTAATGGATGCCAAAAACGTCAATAATATGGTGAGAAAGAGTTACGATAGTCACTTATCTGTAAGTTCAGTACACGACAAAAACCAGAATCAAACCATCGGATGAATAAAAACATTGGTAAAAAAATAAAAAAGCCAGATTACCACAAATTACATTGGAGATTCATCCGATGGATCT
Organism: Bacteroidota bacterium; assembly: GCA_038750705.1. Classification (GTDB taxonomy): domain Bacteria; phylum Bacteroidota; class Bacteroidia; order Cytophagales; family Cyclobacteriaceae; genus Fulvivirga. The sequence continues at coordinate 1,979 of JBCDHA010000402.1, read as the reverse complement.
TTCCCAGTAAGTGGCGTTTTAAACTTTTGCCCTGTACTGCAAGACAGATCATACGTCTGAAGGCATGAATAATTCAACCAAGCACTCATGCCCACCCGTGGTATGCATTTGGGTAACCGTCTGTGGGGGTAAATAAACATTTAACTAATTATTATTCTTAATTAAGGGGAAAGCGAGTTATTTTCGTTTAAACAGTAACTACTTTTAATAAAAATATCACTCTGTTTTTCTGTTGACGAACAAACATTGGCAAAAGCTAAAAACATATAGCATTGAAAGAAAACATTAATGTTTTAATTATTGACGACAACGAGATAGATCGCGTTATTGCTGTATCAAACCTCAGGCATATTTTTGATCATATTAATGTGTTCGAATCTCGCAATGGTCTTGAAGCCCTGAACTTTTTAGGAACAGCGCAGATGCCCATTTTGCATTTGATCTTAGTGGATATAAACATGCCTATTATGAACGGTTTCAAATTTCTGGAAAGGTATGAAGCTTTGTATTTACAGAATTTCCCACAAGCGCTCGTTTACCTGATCAGTTCTTCGAGCGACCCTGCAGATATAGCAAAAGCTAAGAGATTTCATTCGGTAACAGATTTTTTTATAAAACCCTTCAATCAATTAAGAGCTCAAAACCTCAGACAGACGCTGTTTGATTCACTTGAGTCTAAAGTAGGCAGCCAAAATAATTGATAAAAGGTTACCTCGGGACAGCGATTCAATTTTTGAGAATCGCTCTTAATCGAAATTTGTCTCTAAGTAAAAGCAGGAATCCCGGTAATCTCTGCCCCTAAAATGAGCAGATGTATGTCATGCGTGCCTTCATAGGTCACTACACTCTCTAAATTCATCATATGGCGCATCATAGGATACTCGCCGGTGATGCCCATTCCACCATGGATCTGGCGTGCTTCACGGGCAATCTTTAACGCCATTTCTACTGAATTTCGTTTGGCCATCGAAATTTGCGGAGTAGTGGCTTTACCTTCTTCCATCATTTTACCAAGCTTCCAGTTCAGCAATTGGGCCTTGGTGATCTCAGTGAGCATTTCGGCCAGCTTTTTCTGTATCAATTGAAATGAACCAATCGGTTTCCCAAACTGGATACGCTCTGAGGCATATCTGCGAGCAGAATCATAGCAGTCCATAGCCGCACCAATTGCGCCCCAGGCAATGCCGTATCTGGCTGAATCCAGGCACTTCATTGGAGCGCCTAATCCGTTTTTGCCAGGAAGAAGATTCTCCTTAGGCACTTTTACATTATCAAAAACCAGCTCGCCAGTGGTACTTGCTCGCAATGACCACTTGCCGTGTGTCTCCGGAGTAGAGAAACCTGCCATACCCCGCTCTACGATTAAACCATGGATTCTTCCAGCTTCATTTTTTGCCCAGACCACTGCAATATCTGCTTTAGGTGAGTTGGATATCCACATTTTGGCACCATTAAGCAGGTAATGGTCGCCCATATCTTTAAAATTGGTGACCATGCCACTAGGGTTAGAGCCATGGTCAGGTTCTGTCAAACCAAAACAACCCAAATATTCTCCCGAAGCCAGTTTAGGTAAGTACTTATGGCGTTGTTCCTCAGAACCGAATTTGTAAATAGGATACATGACCAACGAACCCTGCACAGAGGCTGTAGAGCGCATACCGGAATCCCCTCGCTCGATTTCCTGCATAATCAGTCCGTAGGAGATGTAATCAAGCCCACCGCCACCGTATTGTTCAGGTATCGTTGGCCCGAAGGCGCCGATATCACCAAACTTCTTTACAATTTCGTAAGGGAAATGAGCTCGCTCACACCAATCTTCGATATACGGGCTGATCTCTTTTTTTACAAAGTCGCGAATAGAACTTCGTATCAGCTTTTGCTCTTCAGTAAGCAGATCATCGATATGATAAAAATCTGGTGATTCGAAAAGGTCTGTTTTCGTATTTTTTACAATGCTATCGGCTACTGTATCCACACTC
>JBCDHA010000401.1:0-4232 GCA_038750705.1 Bacteroidota bacterium | reverse complement strand
TTAAGGCTCATGCCTTCAGAAGTGCGTACGGAGCTGGATCAAATGGATAAAAACCCTTATCATTTACTTATGAATACGGTAGATTTTGTCTCCGGCCTTACTGATCGTCATGCTATTTCGCTGTTCAGAAAAATCAAAGGTATTTCACTTCCTAACGGGTAGCTTCTAAAGTGCTTTCAAGTTATTGTTTCAGGGTAAAATCATTACCTTTGCGCTTTATTTTTCCAGATGTGGACTAAGCTCTCCCATAACATAATAAAATACCGTTTATTACTGGTTCTGATACTGGTAGGAATAACCGTGTTCATGGGCTACCATGCCCGCAATGTAGAGATGAGCTATAATCTTAGCAGTACAGTGCCTTCTGACGATCCTGACATGGTCGAATTCATGGACTTCAAGCGTCTTTTCGGTGAGGATGGTAATTTAATGGCTATCGGGCTCAAAGACAGCTCCGTATATACGGCTGAGAAATTCTCTTTTCTGAGAGAAATGAGCAACCGGCTCAATGATTTGGAGGGTGTGATCAATGTGGTGTCATTGCCACTGATAAAGAGACTAAAAAAGGACACTGCACAACGAAAATTTATACTCGAACCGGTTTTCTCCAAAACCCCATCGTCAATTCAGGAATTCGATAGCCTGCTACAGGTATCACTGGACCAGCGTTTCTATACAGGTCGATTGGTAAATCCTGAAAATGGGGCTACAGTGCTCTTGTTATCTATCGAGAAAGAAGTACTCAACTCATCCAATAGAATAGCACTAACGCAGAATATTCAAAAGATCGGCGCTGATTTCAACAAAAAAACAGGCATTCAGCTTCATTATGCAGGACTGCCCTTTGTACGGTCAGTGGTGGCAGGTAAAGTGAGTAATGAAATGAAGATATTCTTGTTTCTATCTGTGATTGTTACCGGCCTCATTCTTTTTATGTTTTTCCGAACCTGGGATGCGGTGGTATTCCCAATGACCATAATTGCGGTGGTCGTGATTTGGGTGCTCGGCTCGCTGGTACTATTCGGTTATAAAATTACTTTACTCACCGGGTTGATACCGCCCGTTATTGTAGTTATTGGCATTCCAAACAGTGTATATCTTTTAAACAAATACCACCAGGAGTTTGAAACTCACGGCAATAAGATGATGGCCATTAGTCGTGTTGTTCGAAAAATTGGCTTGGTCACGTTAATTACAAATTTTACAACTGCCATTGGGTTTGTTGTTTTAGCCACTACGGATATTGTCATACTCAAAGAGTTTGGTATAGTTGCAGGCATTAATATTCTGGCAACTTTTGTCGTAAGCATTATACTCATACCAGCCGTATTTTCGTGGCTTCCGTCTCCAAACGTGAAGCGGTTAAAGCATTTAAAGTTCAAACCACTTGATTTTGTTTTGACTAAAATGGATCTGCTGGTCCATCGTCATCGTAGTTTTATTTACATGTTTACAGCCACAATTGTCGGTATCTCATTATATGGCATGTACCAAATAGAAACGGTGTCGTACATGGTAGATGATATTCCTGCAGACAGCGATATTAAAAAAGACCTGAGGTTTTTTGAAGAACACTTTAGTGGTATCATGCCTTTGGAAATTGTGGTAGATACGGACAAGAAAAGAGGAGCCATTGACGTCAAAAATCTTAGAAGGCTTGACCAACTTGAGAAATTCCTGGCACAACAACGCGATATTTCAGAACCCTTGTCTCTTGTAAGTTTTGTAAAGGCAGCACGTCAGGCCTATTATGGCAATAACCCGTCAAGATATTCGATACCCAACAAGCGTGAAAGTAATTTCATTTTAAGATACATGCGAAACCAATCCGACAGTTCGGGGTTATTTAACTCATTTGTAGATTCTACCCTTCAGAAAATGAGAGTTTCCATGCAGGTGGCTGATGTAGGTTCACATAAGATGGATTCTTTAGTAAATCAGGTGATCCAACCCAAAATCGATACTCTCTTTGCAGAAAGTGATCTAAAACTGAGCATTACAGGAACAACGCCTTTGTTTATTAAAGGCAATAAATTTCTGATCCAGAACCTGCGATTTAGTTTATTGCTGGCCTTTATTATTATTTCCATAATCATGGCTGTGCTTTTTGCCAATGTCAGAATGATCATTATCTCGCTTGTGCCAAATATTATTCCCTTATTAATTACAGCCGGTATTATGGGGTTTGTTGGAATACCATTGAAACCCAGTACAGCCTTAATTTTTAGTATAGTATTCGGCATCTCGGTTGATGACTCTATTCACTTTCTGGCTAAGTACAGACAAGAGTTATTTGCCAACAAATTTTTCGTGCCTTTAGCAGTAAGCAAAAGCTTGAGAGAGACTGGTGCAAGTATGATGTACACCTCCATTATTTTGTTTGCCGGGTTTGTGATTTTTGCCGGGTCTAGCTTTGGCGGCACTGTTGCGCTTGGAATTTTGACCTCCATCACATTGTTAATAGCGATGATCACTAACCTGATTTTACTACCTTCTTTGCTTCTTACTTTCGATGACGGGAAAAGAAGAAAGGATATGCATCCCTTAATTGAGCAGTATGACGATGGATTCTATGCTGAAGATGATGACGAGGAGATTGATATTTCACAAATAAAGGTAGCGCAAGACAAAGTACCTGACGATGTTAATTCATAGATTTTGCCGGAGTTGAAATGAAGTATAAAGAGTATAAGCACCTAAACTATGCTGAGATAGCTAAAGAGGTGCTCGATTTTTGGAAGCAGAATGAGGTTTTTGAAAAGTCTGTTTCTTCTCGTGAGGGCAAGCCTACATTTACCTTCTTTGAGGGGCCACCGTCTGCTAACGGTACGCCAGGTATCCACCACGTTATGGCACGGGCGGTTAAAGACATATTCTGTCGATACAAAACGCTCAAAGGGTATCAGGTAAAGCGGAAAGGCGGTTGGGACACACACGGTTTGCCGGTGGAGCTTCAGGTTGAAAAAGAGCTGGGCATTAAGAAAGATGATATTGGCAAGACCATCTCCGTTGCTGAGTATAATCAGAAATGCCGCGAGACAGTAATGAAATATAAAGATCAGTGGGACGATCTTACCCAGAAAATGGGCTATTGGGTTGATCTCAACGATCCATATGTCACGTTTGAGCGAGACTACATTGAATCACTCTGGAGTTTGCTGAAGAAGCTTTTTGATAAAGGCCTGCTTTACAAAGGTTATACTATTCAGCCGTACTCGCCCGCCGCAGGTACAGGACTAAGCTCACATGAACTTAACCAGCCAGGAACCTATAAAGACGTTAAGGACACCACAATAACAGCGCAGTTCAAAGTAAAGGGAAGTACAAATGAATACTTTCTGGCTTGGACGACTACACCATGGACCCTTGCCGGTAACAGCGCTTTGGCTGTTGGCGAAAAGATCGACTACGTCAAAGTAAGAACGTTTAATGCGTACACTTTTGAAGAAATTACCGTCATACTGGCGAAAGATAGAGTTAGTTCTTATTTTAATCCTAAGGCCGCTGATTTAACGCTTGAAGATTATAACGAGGGGGATAAACTCATTCCCTACCAGATTACGGAAGAGGTAAAGGGCTCCGGCCTGGTGGGAACAGAATACGAACAACTGCTGCCCTATGTGGAGCCGAATGGACCGGCCTTCAAAGTAATACCAGGCGATTTTGTAAGCACGGAAGACGGTACAGGTATTGTTCACATTTCACCCACATTTGGCGCTGATGACCAAAGAGTTGCTGCTCAAGCGGGTATAGGAGCTATTCTGGTCAAAGATGAGGAGGGTAAAGATGCGCCCATTGTAGACAAGCAGGGTCGATACGTAAAAGAGATCACTGATTTTGCAGGTATACACGTTAAGAATGAGTACTATGCAGCAGGCCAGGCGCCTGAAAAGTCGTTAGATGTTCAGATTGCTATTAAGTTAAAAGAAGAGAACAAAGCGTTTAAAGTAGAAAAATATGAGCACTCGTACCCCCATTGCTGGCGTACGGATAAACCGATCTTATACTATCCGTTAGACTCGTGGTTTATAAAGACCACAGCTATGAAAGACAGATTGGTGGCGTTAAATAAGACCATCAATTGGAAGCCTGAGTCTACGGGAACAGGTAGGTTCGGCAACTGGTTGGAGAACCTGGTGGACTGGAACCTTTCACGGTCCCGGTTCTGGGGAACACCTTTACCTATCTGGGTATCTGAAGATAAGAAAGAGCAGAAGTGCATTGGCTCACTT
>JBCDHA010000400.1:0-4241 GCA_038750705.1 Bacteroidota bacterium | reverse complement strand
TTGTGAATTAAGAAAAAAGACCGACACCTATATAATCGGACTACTTGACGAACTGTATGTGTACGCCGATCTTGTCAATAAGAGCATTTATTATATCGATTTTGTGAATGATCATTATCAAACCTGGGGATATGGTCCTGATCCCTCCCTTGTAAGTAACCGCGTAGCAGCTATGATCAAAATGCTGGAAAATCATGCTACACAAAAAGATGTTATGCAGTTTTTGATTGACCAGACCATAGCCGCAGAATGAATTCGAGGATAAGAATACTCTTTATTCTTTGCATTTTCACTAGCGTAACCAGCTACAGCCAGAAAAAAGAAAGTACGAACTACAACAGTTACTTCGAATACGATCAGGAGTATGGTTTGCACAGGGAAAAAGGTAATTATACCCTAACTGTTGAATACAATAATGACACTCTAAGGTGGCAGGCAGACAAGAACTTTTCTACCAATGTTTGTATGGTCGAAAAAAAGACCGATAAATACATTATCGCCCAATCCGAAGACGATACCAAAGTATTTTACAGCGTGACGGATAAGCAATTGTTTTATTTGACAAAATGGGAAACTTCATTTACAGCTTATGGGCTGGGAAAAGGTTCATTTACCGTGCGTGAACTAGTGACACATATGATGCGGTTGATCAATACTGGCAACACAGAGGCTGATGTAATCTCATTCCTTAGCGAACAGGGAGAATATGATTTTTAAGCATTGCTATCTTTAACTCTGGCGACGATTATAGTGTCATACCTGACATAGCTTAATCCATAGCGAACAAATGAGATAAGCGCCCTGTTTTCTAGCATATTGGATTCTCTAACTCAAATAGTACTTGGCGCAGCCGTTGGTGAGGCTGTTTTAGGCAAAAAGGTGGGCAACAAAGCCATGCTCTACGGCGCCATTGGCGGTACCATTCCTGACCTGGATGTTTTAGCTTCTAATTTCACCGACACAACCAGAGCGCTGGCGTTGCATCGAGGGTTTACACACTCCATCGTTTTTTCTGTAGTCTTTGCATTACTCTTTGGATGGCTGGTGTCTCGCTTTGAGAAATACAGGGATATAAAAGGATGGTCCTGGCTGTTTTTCTGGGCCTTTGTTACCCATCCGTTATTGGATGCACACACCACCTGGGGCACGCAGTTGTTTTGGCCGTTTGACTTGCGCTTAGCCTTTCAGTCCGTATTTGTTATTGATCCGCTTTACACGTTGCCGTTTCTGGTGTTTCTGATCCTGGCCCTGGTTCGTAAACGCACCGATCCAAAACGCAGGTTTTACAATACACTGGGTTTAGGTGTAAGCTCCTTTTATTTAGTAGTGACACTGGGGTTAAAAGCATATGCGCACGCCCAGTTTAAAGCTGCGTTGAAGGTGCAAAATATCTTATACACGGATGTTGATACCAGACCCTCTCCCATGAATACCATTTTATGGAGCGCGAATGTAGATACTAAAGAGGCATACCTGCTGGGTAATTATTCTTTTTTCGATACACAGCCCATTTCCTTTGAGGTGTATCCAAAAAATCATCATCTGTTAGGAAGCCTCATTGAAAACGAGCGCATCCGGCGTATGATCCGGGTTTCCAAAGGATGGTTTATCATTACTCAAGAGGAGGATACGCTGTATTTTAATGACTTGCGCTTTGGTTTGCTTTCGTTTGATACTCGCTCAACAGACTTTGTGTTTAAGTATAAAATAACCGTTAGTGAGTCGGGTAGCGTGGAGTTAACTGAAGTAGCCAAGGACCAACGAGACGGCAGAAAGCTACTGGCTGAACTGTGGGAGCGAGTGAAAGGGAACTAGACCGGCTAAACTATCACATATTGGCTTTCGATGTTTTTGGAATTATTAATTATGGCTATGCCGCTAATTTTTCGAAAAAAGAGAAAGGTGCCTTTAATACGTCTGAGAATAGATTTTTCCTTAAAGCTGTAAACTACCCTACTAACTAAGAACTGCCCCTGAGGAAATAAGAAGGGTGTTTTTAGCGAATGATTCCAAATCAAAAAAACTTTTCTCGGACACCAGTAACTTAAAACCTCAAAAATCAACTAAAACTGCTTGTTTTAAGGTTAGTAAATCCCTGTAAAGCAAGCAGAAAATGTCTGGATGAAGCTGAAATGCGATTTCATAGACAGAAAGCAAATCAAGGATGCCCTAATTACCCAATAAATCATTGATTTTGGGCAGTTGGTCCAATACTGCTACGTTTGTAATATGGTAGAATTCGCGATCTAGCGAAAACAAAACACCACCGAATTGCTGATAGTTGCTCCATTTATTTACTATAACCGGTTCCGGATCATCTCTATCTATATAAAAAGCCCACTTATTGATCAGTGAAGTTTTATGATTTATCCATATTAAATATTTATTTCTTGGAGTTATGCCAATGCCCTTATTGTAGGTAATTTCAATTTGGTGGTAATCGTCAGTCTCTTTGCCCCTACCTATATAGGTTAGATTAACACCAGGGTCTTTCAGCTTAAAAGGCATAGCCAGCCAATACGAATCATTAACCCAGGAAAGGTAAGCGTTGTCGAGATAATCTCCTACCTGGGTATCCTGTACTTTCTCACCGCTCTTCCATGCGCTGCCTTTTTTGCTATTTAAATCAAACTTCACCAAAAGGTTCTGTGAGGCCCTATCCATAATTACGCTATCCTTCGTCTTATCCCAATAAAATGTCTGCCTATTGTCAAAAGTCCACCGGATGACAGGTATTTCAGTCCAGGCCTTATAACCGCCCATAGAATCGACCATTTCTGTGATCAACTGATCGAGACTTTGCCCAAATGCCGTTGTTGGTCCTATTACGATAATGACATAAAAAATAATCCGTATGGATCTAACTAAATGTCCTTCATCGATACTTTTTTTAAACTTCATTGTAAAAAAAGGTCTTTTTCAAAGCTGAAAACTACCCCCATTAAGCACTGCCCTTGACGGAATTTAAAGGGCGTTTTTAGCGAATGATTCCAAAATCAAAAAGTCTTTTTCCGGACGCCGGTAATAAATAACCTTAGCAGACGATAAAAACCAGAATCAAACCATCGGATGAATAAAAACAGGAGTAAAACAGTAAAAAAGCCAGACTACCGCGCCTTAAATTGAAGATTCACCCGATAGATCTTCCCAATAAGTAGTGTTTAACTTTTGTCGTGTGCTGTGATAAATAACCCCGGTCAAAAGCTATAAATTTCCCTGCGGTTTTTTAAAGGTCTTACAGCATATTCTTTTTATTGTAACTTCTGATCAATTGACTTAATTCTCGGGTTTTGGCGGTTTTAATCGCCTTTAAAATGATGCGATGCTTTAACTCAGGATGCAGAATAATATCTATTCTCAATTGGTTTAATTCCTGCCGGTATCTTTGGGCTTCAACCATGCCTTAATCCTGCAATACTCTTTTCCTCTGAAACGTTTCGTTCTTTTGTTGCACTAAGGATGTCGGCGCTGAGTTGTTCGTGTTTTTGTAACGAGCCACTCTTGTCTTTTTCTTTCGTTTATTCCACCAGATCAAAAATCCGCTAATCGGCAGAAACCCAAAAATCAAAGCACATACAAAGGCGATCACTTTGGTAGGGGTCCCGTAGATACTCCCTACGTGCATCGCGTAATTTGAATGGCGCCACTTTTCACTCAACAACTTCTCGTCATGCCTGAATGACTCATATTGCTTTCCTGTTTTAGGATCGTAGTGGTAGTAATCGCTGGTGGACCACCACGAGTCTGCGCTCTCATAAGCAATACCCGCTAAAATACGTCCCTTTTCATTTTCAGAGTAGGGAATCCCGAACGTGATCGTCCCCCAATCATGTCGTTTGTTTAAAACATTTTCATAGGCGATGTCCATTCCCATTAAATAGGTCAAACTATCGATTTGAGGCAGTTCTTTAAAGGAGAAAATTTCTTCCGGATCGTCTCCCATCAATTTAACAATTCCATCCCTCCACCAGGAATAAGACCAAACCAACCCAGTAGTTGCAAAAAATAACAGGAACAAGTAAGTATAAAACCCTCCGGCAGCATGCAAATCCCAGTTAATCCGCTTAAAGGGTGCTTTCCATTTTACTCGTAGGCGGCGTTTTAAAGAGCGAATGGTTTTTGGCCACCATAGTACCAACCCGCTGACCGCCATAAAAACCATAATTAAGCCGGCAACGCCAATGATGCCGGTTCCTAATTCGTACTCTAGCAGCAGTGTCTGATGTAAAAATCGCGACAGG
>JBCDHA010000399.1:0-4251 GCA_038750705.1 Bacteroidota bacterium | reverse complement strand
GGGCTTTTGAATCAATTCTTTTAATTTTATTGTACTTCATGGCTTTGTTGTTTTGTTAGACTTAATTTTTAATTGACTTTAATCTAACATTACTACAGAGCCTTTATCTTTTTGTGATCCTCTGCAATATAGTAAGCTAAAGGGAGTAATTAAGAACTGCCCTTTAGGGAATTTAAAGGGTGTTTTTAGCGAATGATTCCAAATCAAAAAACTTTTCTCGGACGCCAGTAGAAAATATTTGTGAATTCTCATTTGAAAACCTGACGGTGAATCGGTTGATTTAAAAAATATCTAAAAGCCTGATGGAGATTCCATCCTTGAACTGTTAAATTCCGAAGGGTGGCTTCAATGTATTGGAGATAGAAAGGTTCGGACCTTAATTGCAGCACAAAAGTATATTGAGGGGGTAGTAAAAGACAAAAGGGTAGTGTACTGGGTAGTATGATTAAAGGGAAATAATATACCATGGAGGTGTAGTTACCTTCATCAAAAAGGATTATCTCAGCTCCTACGATATTTGGTTTCGCCTTTTTACCCAGTTACCTCAAAAAAAGGATATGCATTAGAAGCCTCGAAGGCTGTATTGGATTTCGTAATCGTAGTCTATGATCTTTCAGAGATTTTTGCGGTTACCATTCCGGAAAATATACTGTCCATTCGCCTATTAAAAAGACTAGGTTATGGCCTGTAAAGGTGAGATAGAAGTGAGAAATCAAAAGCTAAGCTTTTATAACCTTCGTTTCCGTTAATTTAAAATCTCCTCATACCTTTCAACTAGAATTGCTAAAATTGTGTTTTATCATTCAGTTATTTTTATTTAACACCACATGCCGCACTTTGTAATTGATTGCTCTGAAAACATCATAAGTTTGAGATCGCCCGAAGAACTTATGCAACAAGTCTATGATACTGCTGAGTCTACAGGTCTCTTTGATAAAGGCGATATTAAGGTGAGAATCAATCCATTCAAATTCTATATTGTTGGAAACTCCAAGGATGATTTCATTCACATTTTTGCAAACATAATGGAAGGCAGAACAACGGAACAAAAGCGTAATTTATCCAATAAGGTAGTAGCTCAATTGAAGAAGATGTTTCCCGATGTGCCTATTATTTCTATCAACATAAGGGATTTTGAAAAGTCCACCTATTGCAATAAATCAATGATCTGATTCGCCCAGAGAGCTGTTACACAGGCAGGGATTCCGTTTTTAAATAAGATACCCCAATGCAGGTAATCTAAGACCGTTTTCTTTCTCCGGCGGTTGAAGGATTAAGGTTGAGGCCATCTAAGAGAACTTAGATTACCCGAAACGAATTTAAAAATACTTTAAAAGGGGAATTTCTGGTTATATAGCCCGACTGCCAAAAGCCCATATGGAAGCGATATTTGAGGCGACCGGTTTGCATATAAATTAACTACAATACTTAATATCAATGATCTTCATGATATTAATTTCTAAAGAACAGTCCCGCTGGTTGTTGTACTCTTGTCTTTCTTCAAGATAATATAACCAAAACATAACACCTTAAGTGTTCAAAATTTAATTGCTTTACAGATCTGTTGAAAAAAATGATTTGTAACTTATTACCGGCATGTCAGAAAACAATACGATCATATTAACCGGCTATCGGGATCTAAAACACAAGGTGTCAGCAGAAGCTTCAAAGTCTTTACGAGAGTCATTGCAGCGATTTGGAGATAACGTAGTGTTTGGTTACAAGTATTGCCCGGATCTTGGTAAAGACCCTTTAGCGATCAACGCGGCTAAAGGCGTGGTTTCTGCAGAATATCAGGGCAAGTCGGAAGAACTCTATCAGGCCATTTCAGGCCGGGAAGAAGATTATACCCGGGAGTTTGTATTCAAAACAGCAGAAGAACTTGACATCGATATGCTTCTATTCGAAAAATACTTTGATGATAAGGAAACTGAAGCAAGAGTTTTTCGGGACATTGAAGATTCAAAGAAAAGCGGGTTGATAGTATTTCCTGGACTTACCATAGACGGAGCACCCTACAACGGAGCCTGGGATGATAATTCACTCTTCGAGGCTATTAAAAAACGTGGGGGGAAGCAAGTTGAAATGGCCATTGAGAGTTTCTTTGCCTGGGGCGCTTCTGCAGCGGCTGTCTTAATCATAGCTACTTTTGCAGCTCTGATTATGGTTAATATTGGTTACCATGAGCTATACGAGCACTGGAGACATATCAAATCCGGTCTACTATTTAGTGATGCCAATATCATCCTTTCATTGGAAGTTTGGATCAACGATTTCTTAATGGCCATATTCTTTTTGATGATTGGTCTTGAAATAAAAAAGGAAGTGTTGGATGGCGAGCTTTCGGATATGAAAAGGGCTGCGATGCCTGTTATAGGAGCAGTCGGCGGCATGTTGGTTCCAGCCCTCTTATATGTAGCCACTAACGTTGGAGCGCCTACTATAAATGGTTGGGGAGTGCCTATGGCAACAGATATAGCCTTTACCCTTGGGCTAATGGCTCTGCTAGGCAGTCGCGTACCGATCTCGCTTAAGATATTTATCTCCGCGCTGGCAGTAGCGGATGATTTGGGAGCGATAGTGGTTATTGCGCTTTTCTATGGACATGGCTTTCACTTGATACCGTTTATAGGAGCGCTGATTATAGTAGCTTTGATGATACTCTTAAACAGACGAAAAGTATATGCCATTTATGTTTATGTAAGCTTAGGCCTTCTCCTGTGGTTTTTCATATTTGAGAGTGGCTTACACGCCACGTTGGCCGGCGTTATTACGGCCATACTGATTCCAAATAGGGGTAAGGCAGACTTGCCACTCATTGCACAACAAACGGCGATCATATTTAACCGCGAAGTCGCTAAGGTTCAGGATATAGATAACGAACAGCAACATATTGGCCATGGCTCGCTAGAAGTGCTTCGAAGCGCTATTGAGCGACTCAGGGAACCAAGTGATTATCTTATGCACTCGTTAGAAAAAGTCGTTAACTTTTCCATACTTCCACTTTTCGCATTTTTTAATACAGGTATATTGCTGGGAGGTTCCGATCTAAATCTTGGAGCGCCGGTAAGTTTAGGTATTTTGCTTGGCCTTGTTATTGGCAAACCTTTAGGAATAGTTGGTGCATGCTGGATAGCGTCGAAGCTTAAAATCGCTCAATTGTCGTCTGAAATAAACTGGAAACAGCTAATTGGAGCTTCCTGTTTGGCGGGTGTGGGGTTCACCATGTCTATAGTAGTGGCTTCCAGTGCATTTCAAGATGAGCTTTTAACATCGTCTAAAGTGAGCATCTTAATTGCTTCGACACTTTCGGCGCTTCTAGGGCTGTTCATCTTAAACCTTGTTACCAAAAAGTAGATTCAAATCATTTGCAGCGTCCAATATAACGTCAGCGTATGCAATAACTGATCGAAGCCTAATATTGGAAAAAAACGCCTCGGAATATCCTTATATCGATGGGCAAGCTTACTTGTAAAAAAGTCAGTTACGCCGTGAAGCAGACCATTTATGCCAACAAAGACAGCCAAGTCTTCCAACGAAATAAGAAATGTGGAAAAGGCTAGCAATACTCCGGTGTAGGTGAGAACATGAAACAAAAGCCATTTGAGACTTTTACTCTTGTAAAGAGCCATGTTAGAAGTCTGTAAACAGAAGTCTCCAATCCAGTGAGCCAAAAGGAGTAAGCTGAAAATCATATAAAAATATATGGAGTAAGCTACTGCGAACCAAATTATTAACAAAATGATAAAATGCTAAAAAACAAGATATTGCAACACTGATTTTCAGCAGACATTGTATTTCCAGATGTTCGAGAGAATTGAAGAATTAATTAACAATTGCAATAAAACGGGCCAGGTTCAGTGAACCAATAGCCGCTTCGCACCTACAGAGTTTCTAACATGTGAAGGATACCTTGTCCGAATACGCAATAATATCTCCTAATAAACAAATCAAAATAGACTATAACTATAGGTGTAAAAATGCTATCTATTATCCTACAAAAGGAAAATTGCCTAGGGGGTTAAGATTCTTGCTGTAGATATTATGACTATCTAATCCACTCTGTAAATTCAGAACTATAACCGATATATATTTTATTGAATTTTGGCCTGTAGAGTACGTAAACGGCATAGTAACAACAAAGGCACCATTCAAGTGCCTTTGTTTTAGTAGCGGGGAGCAGAATCGAACTGCCGACCTCAGGGTTATGAATCCTGCGCTCTAACCATCTGAGCTACCCCGCCATATTTT
>JBCDHA010000398.1:0-4255 GCA_038750705.1 Bacteroidota bacterium | reverse complement strand
CGTGTTTACGAGGCTTTTTCAGAGAGTACAGAATTGACCAATAAGCTCACTAAGGCCTCTGTTAGAGGGCATCAAGGCGAACTTTCGGATAATAAGACTGTTATGGCTACGGCCAAACACTTTGTCGGCGATGGCGCTACAGATTTTGGTGTCGAGGGCGGTAATACGTCACTGGGCAAAGAGCACGTGTACGAGCGTTTACTGCCGCCGTACCGTGTAGCGGTTGAAGAGGGTGTAGGATCCGTGATGGCCTCTTTTAATACTCTTGATGATAAATCTATGCACGCACATAAAGAGTTGATTACCGATACATTAAAAGGAGCTATGGGGTTTGACGGCATACTGGTATCGGACTGGAAAGGGTACTCACGTTTCGGAGAAACAGAGATAATCAACGCCGGTATCGACATGGTAATGGCTGTGGATGGTGACCTTGAAGATTATCAGAGCGGATTGAAAGAGGCCGTGGAAAACAAGACCGTGTCTGAGGAAAGAATAAACGACGCCGTAAGAAGGATACTTAGGCAAAAGTACAGATTAGGTCTATTCAAAAATCCATTTCCTGATTCAAGCTTGATTAAAAAAATTGGCGCCCCGGAGCATAGGGACGTAGCCCGGCAAGCCGTTCGGGAATCATTGGTACTGATAAAAAATAAGAACAACACCTTGCCTTTAAAAAAAGCATCCAAAATAGTCGTCATTGGCGAGTTTGCCAATAACTCAGGCTTGCAGTCCGGTGGTTGGACCATCAACTGGCAGGGAACTACTGAAAACTATAAAGGCGCGACAACTATTCTTGATGGAATTAAGGAACTGTCTGAGGAAGAAGTTATTTATGACAAGGAAGGAACCGGAAATCATACTGATGCAGAAATAGCCGTGATAGTTGTGGGTGAAACACCATATGCGGAGTTCTTTGGAGATATTGGAGGTGAAATGGATGCTTACGAACACACACTCACGGAAGCCCACCAAAGCTTGATTAATACTTATACGAACAGAGGGCTAAAGGTAGTTACTATTCTAATTTCAGGTAGGCCTTTAGTTACCACTGAACAGATAGAAAAATCGGACGCTTTCATAGCCGCCTGGTTACCTGGTTCAGAAGGAGACGGAATAGCTCAAGTATTATTTGGTGAGTATGACTTTAGTGGTAAGCTACCTCACTCCTGGCCTAAGTCCTTGGAAGATTATAATGAAAAGTATGGACCAAATTTTTGGGATGACTCGGTAGAACCACTATATCCATTCGGATATGGCTTGAGCTACAAATAAGAAAAGAGTGCTAGAAAGAAAAATTCAGTCTAATGAAACCTATATTAAAAATAGTGATTGTAAGTATAGTAATAGCATCGAGCTACGCATGCAGTCAAAAACCAAAAGAAGAGGATATAAACCAATCAAATAAGAAGAAAGAAGTGACAGCAAAAGAAATTTTAGGCAATCCCGATTACCTGGCAATTTCATACGGGGGATATAGACAAAAAACGCGAGACATACAACCTACTATTGAGCAACTTAAAGAAGATATGAAGATCTTATATGCCATGGGAATAAGAGTGGTACGCACTTATAACGTTCAGCTGCAACAAGCTCCAAATCTTTTAAAGGCTATACGTGAATTAAAAAGTGAAGACCCGGATTTTGAAATGTATGTGATGCTTGGGGCCTGGATAGATTGCAAAAATGCCTGGACAGGCAACGCCCCGGATCACAATATTGAGAGCGAACAGAATGAAGATGAAATAGGCAGAGCAGTTGCCTTAGCAAATAAATACACAGATATTGTCAAAGTACTTGCAGTTGGCAACGAAGCCATGGTAAAGTGGGCTGAGAGCTATTATGTGCAACCCGCGGTCATACTAAAATGGGTTAACCATCTACAAAGCTTAAAACAAGCAGGTGAATTACCCTCAGATTTATGGATAACAAGTTCAGATGATTTTTCTTCATGGGGGGGTGGTGATGCCGGCTACCATACGGAAGATCTGGCAAAACTTATTAAAGCTGTGGATTACATCTCTATGCATACTTACCCCTATCACAACACCCACTATAACCCCGAATTTTGGAGAGATTCCGAGGAAAACCAACAACTTTCCGATATTGAGAAAGTTAACGCTGCCATGCAAAGAGCCAAAGAGTTTGCTATGACTCAGTATGATTCTGTTGTAAGTTATATGAAAAGCCTTGGCGTTAACAAGCCCGTTCATATTGGTGAAACAGGGTGGGCTACCATCTCAGACGGTTATTATGGACCCGAAGGGTCCAAAGCCACTGATGAGTATAAGCAAGGTTTGTATTATAAACATATGCGGGAATGGACAAACAGTGCTAACATATCCTGTTTTTACTTCGAAGCCTTTGACGAACAATGGAAAGATGCAAACAATCCCAAAGGTTCAGAGAACCACTTCGGCCTTTTTGATATCAAAGGGCAAGCCAAGTATCCGGTTTGGAATCTTGTGGATCAAGGAATTTTTGAGGGACTGAGCAGAGATGGAAACCCAATTGTAAAAACTTACAACGGTGATTTGGACTCGCTTCTATCGGAAGTAATGATTCCCCCAATACGAGAGAATTCAACTATGGAAAACTAACCACCCAAATAATGCAAAAGTCGACATATTATTCATTTATTACATTCTTGGTTTTTATGATAAGTGCTTGTGATTCCAATGAAAAAAAATTGGAAATAGAAGTCTTCGAGACTTCAGCAAACGGTAACAAACTTACAAAAGTGACGGAATTTGTGCATGACGGAGAGGCGGTATCGATTAAGTTATTACCGGAAAAGGAGTACCAGACAATCACGGGATTCGGAGGATCATTTACCGAGGCTTCCGCCTACTTGTTGAACCAACTGGGCGCTGAGAATCGGGAGAAAATTTTGGAGGCCTATTTTGGAGAAAGCGGAGCTAAGTATTCCTTAACGCGGACACATATGAATTCTTCTGATTTTTCTCTAAGTAATTATTCATACGCCCCTGTGGAAGGAGATACCACGCTTGAAAACTTTTCTATAGACGAGGATCGTGACGATATCATTCCTATGATCAAAGGTGCAATGGCTAAGTCAACAGATGGGTTTAAAATCATAACCTCTCCCTGGACGGCTCCGCCCTGGATGAAAGACAATAACAGTTATGTAGGTGGCCAGCTACTTCCTGAATACTACGATACCTGGGCATTGTTCTTTTCAAAATATGTTGACGCTTATAAGGCTGAAGGGATTGACATCTGGGGTTTTACTGTTGAAAATGAACCCCTGGGAAATGGCAACAATTGGGAAAGCATGCATTTCACACCGGAAGAAATGACAAAGTTTGTCCAAAATCACCTGGGACCAAAATTGGAAGCTGATGGTAAGGGTTCGATAAAAATATTAGGTTACGATCAAAATCGCGAGCACCTCAAAGAATGGGTCGATGAGATGTACAAGAATGATAGCACATCTCAATATTACAGCGGCACCGCTATACATTGGTACGCCAGCACCTATGAGGTATTCCCCGAAGAGCTGCAATATGCTCATCAAAAAGCCCCTGGCAAGCATCTTATCCAGTCAGAAGCATGTGTAGATGCTGAAGTACCCAAGTGGCAAGATGATAAGTGGTATTGGTCAAAGGAAGCTACTGACTGGGGCTGGGACTGGGCGCCCGAAGATCAAAAGAAATATCATCCTAAGTATGTGCCCGTTTACAGATATGCCAGAGATATTATTGGGTGTCTCAATAATTGGGTTGACGGTTGGGTAGATTGGAATATGGTATTAAATAGGCAGGGTGGACCAAACTGGTTTAAAAACTGGTGTGTAGCTCCGGTCATCGTAGACCCGCAGGCAGATGAAGTATATTTCACACCACTCTATTATACTATGAGCCATTTCAGCAGATATATTAGACCTGGCGCTGTCAGAATTGGCCTGGAGAATTTGAACGAGGCACTCCAGGTAACAGCTGCAAAAAATCCTGATGGCTCTATTGCCGTGGTGGTCTTGAATGAGGGTACAGAACCCCAAAACTTCATTCTAAACCACGATAATAAAACCAAGCGACTGACTATACAAGGCCAGGCTATACAGACGGTATTACTACCAACCAAAACTAACTAGTATGTCAGCGAGTAAAAGTCAAATCCCCTATGGTCAAAAAGTAGCATTTGGTGTAGGAATGCTGGCCAATCAAATGTTTCCAGCTGCTTTGGGAATATTTATGGTTGTACTGGTTCAAAACCTGGGTTTCCCAGGCTGGAT
>JBCDHA010000397.1:0-4277 GCA_038750705.1 Bacteroidota bacterium | reverse complement strand
GTTCGCTGTGACCAAGTAATGCTTTTGCCTTAGTGATCGCTTCGTGTTTAGTACATTGTTCTTTCAATTGAATAAAATCAATCACGTCCCCGGTACCAGCATTGCAGTTGGAGCTAAAGCAGCAAAAGGTATTGGTCTTGGGATAGATCTGTAGGCTTGGGGTCTTATCGTCATGGAAGGGACAACACAGCATGTGGTTTCTATCGGGTTTCAGGCCATAATGGTCAAGTACCTGGCCGATGGTGAGCTGCTGTTTGATCTCGGGGATTTCCATTGAAAAATAATTAGTAGTTAATTTCAACACATCAAAAGTAGAATAAAGTTTCTATTATAAAAACATAATTGTTTTGTTATTCCATACTACTTTAAAAAAGTATCTCTTATCACTACATTTACAGTATGGATTTAGCCAGCAATATCAAAAGCATTCGAGAGGGAAAGGGTCTCAAACAGATTGAGGTAGCCACTCACATTGGTGTAGATAAATCTGCCTACAGTAAAATCGAAAAGGGTTCCAGGGCTGTAACTGTGGAAGAACTGCAGAAAATGGCACACCTGTTTAATATGACTGCCGACCAGGTCTTGAACTATGACGGTAAAATTCCCCAGGAAGTGGTTATTGAAGATAAGACTGCCGTAGAGCAAATGAGGCTCATACAACAGCTGGACGAAGAAGATAAACAAACAATCTTCAAGCTTATCGATAAAATGCTGACCAATAAGAAGTTTAAAGACTTCTTTCAGAAAAATGTGGCAACTTTATAAAAAGAACTACTCTAATTATTAATTCCACTCATGCCAAATAAGCTCTTCAGCATCTCTCCAAATACCCTTGCCAATACTAAGCTTAATAGATGCATAAAGCGTACTATCAATTCCAAGTAAAGTGCCTAAAGGAACAACTCTTGCCTCTTCTTCGGAAACATCATTTCCCGAACCAGCAAACATCTCCCACTCGTTTTCTTCCCATCTCGTAACCTCAGTAATGGGTTCACCTTTTAGAGCATCTAGATTTGTAGTGATCGTTGAGTTATGAGGAACGTCAAGAGTCCAATCTTTATCTAAATATTCCCATACAGGATCCTTTGCCTCTCCCCTTGATACGGACATATCAGGTATGTCTAAGGTATAATGTGAGGCATCAGGAATCAGCTGAAAAGAGCTTATTTTGTCCGTTTTGTAAAAATCTAAAGCGCCTATCATCATAAGTTTAGACCATGATTTATCTACACTCTTAAGAGAGAATGAACCTAAACTTTTATTCAAGACTTGAATCTTATTTGTATCTCTTGTCTTTATTAAATCTTGTGCAACTAGATGGATTATTTTCTCAACCTCCTTCTTCATGAAAAAAATCCCACCAGCAAATATCAATTCAAAACCAATTTCTTGAGTTAGACCAATGGTATATGCATATCTCGGTTCAGTGGGACTGTTAACTATGTACAAATGATAACCGTAATCCTCAATGTTTGACCGAATAAGGTCTAAATAATTCTCTCTTTGAGTCATTCCTTTTTATGAATATTCTTATGGCAATCCTTACACAAGGATACACCATTATCCTTGGTGGTGGCTCCTCCATCAGCATGTCTTTTTATGTGATGGCCGTCAACCTGATCTACAGTCTTTGGTTGCTTACAGCTAGGACAATTTCCTCCTTGCTCCTGTAACATTTCAGCTTTTTGCTTCTTAGTGAAAGTTCTTTTGGGATCTCTCATTTTTGGAGGAACTGATCCTTTTCCTCTTGGAGGCTTAGTAATTTTTTTGCCTCCTACAATCATTGAGACTGCAGTAGCAGCTACTTGACCTTGAGCCCTTTTGTCTCCATCAACTACATCATTGACCATATCAGAGGTTGCCTTCACGTCCGCAGCTAGTGTAGGGGAATTGGCAATAATTCCTTCCACATTGCCTTCAGCTATGGACTCACCTAATGCAGCCGCTTGATTTGCCATATCAGCAGCATCTGTCACAGGATCAAATATGACAGACTCTAAGGTACCTACCGCTACATCCAAAACTCCTAGGGCGAACTGAGCAACTTCAGAGTCACCGGCTTTGCTGGCCAACCAATTTTTCGATGCCCTTAAAAATGTTTTGCAACCTGGACAATCGCCATAGGGATCGCTATACTTTATCGGGTTGTTATAGCCATATTGATAGGGCGTTAAAGTTTCTTGATTTGCAGCATCTGATAGAGGATCAATACTGGTAAACCGGCCTGTCGTATAGTCGTACATCCGGTACTTGGTCATGTCCAGGTTTAGGTCAAGGTCGGTGATTCGCTCCGTTCTAAACTTTTTATCCCCTGTACCCTGGTTAAACTTGTATCTATTCTTCTTAGCCGTTATTCTTTCATAGGAGTTAAAGGTGAGTCCAAAAGGATAATAATCATCCGTCTGGATCACCGGATGTTCTGTGAGGGTCACTTTCAGGTCGTCAAAGTACACCTCAGTCATCACCGCACTTTCATTACTTAAATAAACCAAAACATAACCCTGATCAGGCGCGACAAAATTGTCTATGTGCATGCGGTCATGCGCTGCCTTGTTTGACGTGTTCGGTTGCATGGCTGCCCCGTCAACCTGGTCATAGGCAAACGATACATCTTTTTCTAAACTGATCACATCATCTTCCGGCAGGAACATGACATTCAAAAAGGCCATCGGAGCGTTCGCATCTTCAGGCGCAAAACCCGTTGTCCCGATCAGTGAGCCACCGCCAAAGTTGTTGTTAATACTCTGGTTGCCTAATTCATTGGTCATCCCCGTACCGCCTGTAAAAGCGTTGATCAACAGCCCCGCTATGGCCGCTCCTGAGTTGTTCCCGTTGCCGGTATTGTCTTTGTACTTCGCGAATACCTCTGCGTTAAGCGTATCGCCCATGCCCACAGGGATCGCAATCACCGAACCCACTTGGGCATTCAATCCGCCTGTGAGTAATTGAGTGTGCGTGTAAGTCGTGCCTGCTTCATCGGTATAGTCAAACAGGTCGTTGGAAATTGTATTGGCCGGGGCTACTTCTTCAAACAGGGCAATGTCGTCCGGTACGGCCGGATTGCTTTCATAATTAAGCGTAAACTCGATTTCCTTGGGATTGGTGGTGAAGGTGACGCGTGTATTTCCCAAGTGATCCTTTAAATAATACTCATAAGCCCATTCACCCGTAGTAGCGTTAGGTACTATTCTACCCTCTTCATGCTGGATCAACGCTACCTTATCGTTTTCATAAATAAACTCACCTATGTAGTCGGTCGACTTTGTTAGTGAAATAGTAGATACCTCAATGTCTTTTACATAGAAAACATCATCAGTGGCAGAGTTGGCCCCTACATAGTGGGTAGCTCCGTTGGACAGAAGGCTAAAGAAAACCGAGCCATTGTTATTGTTTTCTCCTTCCAAAATATACGCCACATTTATCCATTGATCGGTCGTGGTATAGATCTGATCTTGAACATAGTTTCCAACGGCCAATTGAATGCCGTCTACATTGGTGTTGCCGGAAGGCAGGTAGATCCTGGCTTTTACATGAACGCTCTTCCCTGCTATTTCAGCAAAATTTTGCGCAATACGATGCACGTTATTGTGTGAAGTAGCGTAGACTCTTAACATATCATTTTCTCCACCCACAGGACCGGTAATGAAGCTCCTGTTGACATAGTTATTGGCCCATTGTGTAGATAAGGTGGAAGCGCGTTCGATCACCTCGGTTTCATATACCTGCTGTGCCAATTTAAGGCCTGCAGCATCATAGGTATACTGTATCCGTTGTCCATCATCTTTTTCTACGATTTCCGGCAGATTGAGGTGGTTGTAGGTGATACCAACGATTCCTTTATTCAGGTCTTTGGTTAGGTTGCCGTTGTCATCATAGGCATAATCGGGGTTGACGGTAGTACCGCTATGCCCATTGATAAAGCCCATGGCAACCAACTGCAATATGTAGAGGATCCCACCGCAGAAGCAGAAGGCTTTATCAATGGGCATAGCGGCACTACCGCCAACCCCGATTATGCCTATGATGACAACGGGAACCTAACCAAAGACCTGAATAAAGGAATCGTTGGTATTACCTACAACCACCTCAACCTCCCTGAAACCGTAGAAAAAAATGATCGGCAACTGATACAGTATACCTATGATGCTGCGGGCCTTAAATTGGCACAGCAGGTATATGAAACCGAGGTGATCGAACGCGCTTCCACCTTATCTACACAATGGGCCAATAACTATGTCAACAGGAGCTTCATTACCGGTCCTGTGGGTGGAGAAAAT
>JBCDHA010000396.1:0-4281 GCA_038750705.1 Bacteroidota bacterium | reverse complement strand
TTAATTCTCTGGTAGAAATTATTAAAGAATTGAAAACAAAAGAATTCGGCCCGGTCTTCAGGGAATTTAGCAAGAGAGAAAGTATCTATGGGTTCGGAGATTTGCAAGTAAAACGGCTGTTTGATAAAGCCGTGGAGCAGAGCCTGGTTTAATTTAATGATCCTGTTCCCTTAAAACGACTCTTAACTTTATTTAACCTCTCCCGAGACATAATGAACTCTTTTGCACTGTCCTTAATGCGAACAACGTATTTATCATTCTCCCAAAAAGAATAATTAAGCATAAAGTTTAGATTAACAATGGTACTTCTATTGATCCTTATGAACTTACCCGGATCAAGCGTTTCCTCCAATTCAGAAACCGTTTCCTTTAGCCTGTATTTGTCTGAATGGGTGACAGCGAAGGTTTTTCTATTCTCCCGCTGGAACCACATAATTTTGTCTGCCTCCAGTAATAGTTCACCAGACTCATCAAAGACAAACAAGCAATCCTTCAACTTAGGTTTTCTGATTTGAGAAAGGTCGTGCTTGACCTGTCTCAGCTGCTCATTATACAGTCTCAGCAAATTAACATTAAGCACCGTATAGCCAATAAGAAGTACCGGCGGCAAATAATTAAGATAGGTTTCAACGCTGTAAAAGTATTGACCAAAATAAATATCGGAGTCAATATCCGGAATATAATGTAATAAAAACCTCAGGGTCAGCGAAAATGGAGCGAATACAAAAAACGCTAAGAAGAAAACCGGTAAAAACCTGATTTGATAAAGAATCAGTTCTCTTAAAGTTAATCGAAATTCAGTCAGTTTTAATTTAAACGCATACATGCGAATAAGCCAAAACAGAATAGTCACAGTCACACATTCAATAAGGAACTGGTCTACAATAACAAACCATAATAAGTTAGAGACAGAAAATTCAGGACTGTTTATCCAGCCGAGATTTTCAGGATGCAGGTAGATAATAGCTAAATAGATGATTATCATTACCAGCGTGGTACTCACTACCACTTTCCATTTTTTTAAAATATTATAATTCAGTGTGATCCACATTTCTGCCAGATTTCAGACATCAATTTAGGTTATTCAGGCAGTTATTGTCAAAAGGAACACCGATTAAAACTCAGATTTCAAGCAACAAAAACAAGAGTTAAGACAAGTCACGAAAGGCCAAATTCCAATAGACCGCTTATTTGAAGCAAGACAAGATCATATATGAAAGTAATTATAACCGCCTGTGCGCTAGGGCTTTCAATTTTATCCTATGGACAGCAACTGGAAGTTACTATCATAGGAACGGCCCATCATTTTAAAGATGAGTACAGGCAATTTCAAAATTTATTTGAGGTTCAAGACTTCATCGTAAACCTTCAGCCAGATATCATCTGTATTGAGTCCATACCTACCTATGACACATTGAGTTTTCGGGAAATCTGGCCTAAAACTATGGCTAGAGCAGATCAATTACGAGATACTTTAAAAAACGCAGAATTCTTAAGAGTGAACGGATCAAATCCCGGCCTGTTGAAAGGCGCTGAGTACTACGCCTCCTATGATCTTTGGAATGCCTACTACTATTGGGATAACGTAGTCGAAGTTGGCGATACTCTAGGCTACTTCTCACAATATCATAGTACATCACTCAAAAATTCCGAATATGGTCTTATTGTATTTCCGGCTGCAAGAAAGCTTGAAGTAAAGAAGTTCTTCGGAATTGACTATCGCGTTGGGGAGCAGAAGTTCATATCCAATAACAACAAGGTGATTAAAAAGCTCCTTTTTAGTTTCAAATGGAAACCCCTGGGCAGCTACTTAAAAACTCAAAAGCAGTATAAAAAAGCAGAAAAAGAGGGCAAGCTAATATTTTACATCAATAGCGCTGAATTCCAAAATTCATTTTCCACCTTAATTGACGAACTTCCAAAAAGATTGCCTAAATCTAAAGAAGCTCGTATGGTTAAAGAATATTGGTTGGAAAGGAACGAGATCATGGCCAATAGGCTCATAGCTATTTCTAAAGAGCAAAATGCGCAGCGTGTACTACTAACTGTAGGAAGTGCACATGTTACCCATATCAAGCGCTTTCTGGAAAAACAAGGCCATAACGTGACTACCTATGGGGAAAGCATTAACAATTTTAAAAACTGATTCCATAGGCCTGATAAGGCGCTCTTAAAACGTACTATGCTGCACCGTCTACAAGTAAGAAGCGCCCTAAAACCGCACTAACGATCAACAATTATTCTTTGAGCAGCAATCTGTTTATTACGTGCATCATATGCCTTGACAATATACATTCCACGGTCAATATCATCCATTCGCACCTTGTTGCCAGAGATTGCTTTAGACAAAATCAAATCTCCCTTCAAATCATAAATGTTAACAAAATCGGCTGGGTTATACGAGCGTAGGCTCAATACGTCCTTAACCGGGTTTGGGTAAAACAAGAGACTTGATTCGTCATCAGATAAATCCTCAATACTTAATATTGTTTCTCCTTCCTGACTGAATTTACCAATGTAGGCGCCGTGGCCATGTGTGGCGGCCAGAATAGTACTGTCAGAGGCTCTTAAATCAAACATATCTACCCTTACAAGCGGAAACCCCTTATTGTAACTGACCCATTCGGCAGATAGGTTATCAATATCTTCTAATCCCCAGATCCCGGCTTCCGTGGCGATAATGACTTTATTATCATCAAAAGGATTAAACCTCCCCCACCTTACCGGTATATCAGGTAAATCACGCTCAATATCTATCCAGGTAGTACCTCCATCATTGGTTACCCAAACTGAGGCCAAACCAAAATTGGAGAGTGTCAATAGAATATGATTTTCGTCAGAGCCTACGTCAATCGAAGATATGTATCCGGCAGGGTTTTGAGAATCGGTAATTTTTGTTGCTACAGCACTATACGGGAGTCCGGTAATTTTGTAGGCTTGCCCGTTTTCTGTCCCAATAACCACAGTTTTATTTGTGGGGCTTGAAGATTCTACCTGACGCACTGCGGTGATGGCCTCCTCTAAGCCGGCATTCAATTTTACAAAAGAGACGGTATCTAATCCAAGATCAGCTGTATTAAGGAACTTGTTCACATTAAACACTTCCAACGTATCATAGAATCTGCCTTTTAATCCGGAATACAACCCACCATAGGTGCTGGTGGCAGTATTGGAATAAATCAGGTTGGCCTCATCATCGTAATCTACCGGATTAACAAACAATCCATTGACAGGACCATGCTGGTAGGTCTGATCTTCAATATGCACAAAGTACCTATTGCCATATACCATGGTGATGAGCAGATTCTCATTATCCGCATCAAAAAAACTATACCCTCCATCACCGCCAGAGATATTTCTTTCAAACTCTTCTCCGGACTCAAAGCTTTGATAAATACTTCCATTGTCCTGAGTGCCTCCTAACAGTTCCATTTTTCCAGAAGCCGGGTTCAAGCTTGCGTGATAGAACTGTGTAGTATTCAGTCCATTATTAGATGACCCAAACACAGGGAATTCCTGCACCGGATTTTCGGGATCGATACTATTGGTAAGCTGAATGTTTGATGAGTAAAAAACCCCACCGTCGGTAGTTACTAAAATGTCATCAGAACTACTTCCTAAGAACTGTATATCATGTATATCGGCATGAACATAGTAAGCCAAGAGCTGCTGAATTTCTTCCTGAGTTAGGCTTGGATCATTGGCTTGAAAAAAAGCTGCCCAATTGGAAAGCCCTATCCAGTCTAAATCTGTAATTCCTGCTGCTGAAGTGTTATTAAGTACGTAAACTTCCAGACCTCCCGCTATTATCTTATTTTCATCATTAGGATCAACAGCAAGCGCCATAGCGTGCCAAGGCAATGAGAAAATTCCCGGACTGGGTATGAAATCCCATGTGACGCCCCCATCCGTACTTTGCCAAATTTCTGAAAAGTAGTCACGCAGCTGGTCTAGGTTATTTCTAAAGCCAAAAGAAAAAACAGCATATAAATGATTGGGATTCGATGGTGCAGATTTTACAATAGATCTACCAGCGTAATACTCTTCACCCAAATCCAACACATACTCATTAAAACCTGTATATGCCTCCCAGTTTATACCATTGTCGCTCATCAGAACAATAGAACCTCCCTCATTTTCGGAATTCCAGTTTGCTACGCTGCCGTTTTCGCAATGGCTGGTTTTGGCCTTGGTGCGCCATCTGTTGTTTTTGCCGACGGTTTAAGCGCTGTTCCGCAGATCAACCGAGGCGCCAGCAGTGTCTACGTTCCGCAGTTGGGC
>JBCDHA010000395.1:0-4309 GCA_038750705.1 Bacteroidota bacterium | reverse complement strand
GAATTCATAATTTCATGCCTTAGTACCTTAGTCAGGTTTTGCCATGCTTCAAGCTCTTTCTTCTGGAGTTCAGGTTGGATATTTTGTAGCGCGACTAACTTCATTTGCTTTCCTCTTAGAATGATATCCGTGGCATTTACCGAAAGCTGAATATCACCTTCAATTCTATACAGTTCACTTTTGCCGGCCGGCAGATCAAAAAGAACTTTATATAGTCGGGATTGTGTTTCCAAAAGCTCTTCGATGTTCCGCAGCGAATCAACTTTCAAGAACCGCTTAGCCGTGGCATTGATAAGATGAACATTACCGTTAAGATCATAAGAGATCAAACCGGTGCTTACATGTTCTACAATGGTATTTAAATATTGAAGGTGTTCCTCTTTCTCAGATCGTGCTTTTCGGAAAGCCTCCAGTACATCATTAAAAGCGATATTAAGGTCT
The DNA here is from genome assembly GCA_038750705.1 of Bacteroidota bacterium. Taxonomy (GTDB): domain Bacteria; phylum Bacteroidota; class Bacteroidia; order Cytophagales; family Cyclobacteriaceae; genus Fulvivirga. The sequence continues at coordinate 3,868 of JBCDHA010000395.1, read as the reverse complement.
TTGAAACTTTGGCCTAGTTCATTATCAGCTGAGAAGGCGCTTACGAAATCCGAATATTTTATTGATTCCAGAAATAGTGTAAGACGCCGGTTCGTTCGGGCAATAAATCGATAAAGCTCGGTAAGCTGAATGATAATGACAAGGCTAAAGAGTATGGTAGTGACCATCATTGCAGAGTCCTTCAACGACCAAACCAGTCCGCCCATCATTGTGCCCAGTAGAACTACCCGGAAAGCAACACGAAACCTAAAATCTTTAAAGACCATATTTTTCTAACCGGCGGTATAAAGATGACCGGGTTAGCCCTAATTCTGAAGCCGCCTGCGTGATATTGCCATTGTATTTTTTGAGTACCTTTCTAATGAGTATTTTCTCTACATCTTCGAGCTTGTACTGGTCCAGCATTAGGTTTTCTGCGTCGGAACTATTCTGCTGTTGACTGTTGAAGTTAAAATCTTCCGGTTGTAAAATCTGGCTATTGCTCATGATTACCGCCCGCTCTACCGAGTGTTGGACTTCACGGATATTGCCGGGCCAATTATGTTTTTGTAGCCTGACCATAGCCGCTTCACTAATTTTAATAACCTCTTTATTATACTTCTTGGCATAGTAGTTTAGAAAGTGATCAGTAAGCAGGGGAATATCTTCTAACCGATCTCGAAGTGGAGGTAACTCTATCTCTATGGTATTTATCCGGTAGAGTAAGTCCTGACGAAAGCGATTTTCCTTTACCATATCGTACAAAGGCATATTTGTGGCGCATACCAGTCGGATGTCGATTTCAGTTTCTTTATTCGAACCTACGCGACTAACGCGTCGGTTTTGTAATACCGTAAGTAATTTGGCTTGTAGCGGCATTGATAAGTTTCCGATCTCATCCAGGAAAAGCGTACCTTTGTTAGCGATTTCAAATCGCCCGGGTCGATCTTCTTTAGCATCCGTAAAGGATCCCTTTTTATGACCAAAGAGTTCACTTTCAAATAATGTTTCACTAACAGACCCCAGGTCAACATTTACAAAAACCTGGGCATTTCGTGTGGAGTTATTGTGAATGGCACGAGCCACCAATTCTTTACCTGTACCATTTTCGCCAAGAATGAGTACATTGGCATCTGTTGCAGCCACCCTATCTATCGTCTCAAATACTTTTTGAATGGCTGGGCTTTGACCTATTATGTCATTATATCGATCATTTATTTTCAGGTTAATAACTTTTTGCTTTGTCTTCAGCGTTTCTACTTCTATTCTGCTCTCTCTTAGCCGCATAGCGGAAAAAATAGTAGCTAGGAGTTTTTCATTTTCCCAAGGCTTCAAAACAAAGTCTGTGGCTCCTGCTTTTATAGCTTTCACTGCCATTTGTACGTCGCCATAGGCAGTTATTAAAACAACTACCGCAGAGGGATCAATTTCAAGTATCTTTTCTAACCAATAGTACCCTTCTTTGCCGCTGCTTACATCTTTAGTGAAGTTCATGTCCAGCAGAATGACATCGTAACTTTCATTATTTAATAGCGTTGGAATCGCCTCCGGGTTTTTCTCTAAGTCTATCTGGCTAAAATGCCTTTTTAAGAAAATTTTAGCGGCTTTTAATAGATCTTCATTGTCGTCTACGATGAGGAGCCGGCCTGTTTTTACCTTATCTGTCATAAATGTCCGATTTCGGAAACTGTGTTTACAAAGTTGATACCGTTTTGGCCTTATGCCGTTAAAATGCTATTCTAAGGCGCTTTTAAAATAATATACAATAAATGCAATGTATGCTGTGCTCGAATATACATAAAAAATGTTCGCTGGCGGACGATTCCGTTCATGAATGAACGATAGCGGACTACTATTTTTAATTTAAAGCCGTTTTTCGTCTGGAAAACCTACTTGGCACACTTGTTGGCAAAGGGGAAATAAACGAAAACAACTCAATTTAAATAGGTTTACTCCTAACATGGATAAGAAGATCAAGAAAAAGAAGTGGACAGTAAAGAGAATAGGTACAATTCTCGGTATAACGTTACTTGTGGTTTTTATAGGTTATCAGTTCTTGTTTGCTGATAGAAGAAGTAAGCTTAACGTGGAGGTGGAAAAAATCACAATTGCAGATGTAAAGCGTGGTGCTTTTCTGGAGTTTATCCCGCAAACAGGAACTGTAGAACCCAGCGTTACTTTCTACCTTGATGCGATAGAAGGGGGAACAATAAAAAAAGTGCACGCTGAGAGCGGCGCCATGCTGAAGAAGGGTGATTTTATTTTAGAATTATCTAACTTGAACAGGGAGTTGAATGTACTTAGCCAGGAAGCCAGCCTGAACGAAAGTATAAATCAGATACGGCGTACCAAATTACAGCTTGAGCAGAATGATCTGCAGCAGCAGCAAACTTTGGCATTAATAGACAACCAACTCGAGAAGTTAGAGCCGCAGTACAAAAGACAAAAAATGCTCTTTGAGAAGGATCTGATATCGGAACAGGAGTTTGAACAAACCAAGGCAGACTACGAATACAATTTGAAGCGGAGAAAGATTACTTATACAAGTTATAAAAATGATTCGATCAGTAGGGTAACGCAGCTGCAGCAGTTCAATAAATCTGAGAGCAGAATGACGGCAAGCTTAGCCGGTGTTGGTCAGATTTTAGACAATTTAAATATCCGGTCTCCTATAGACGGGCAGTTAACAACACCGCAACTTGTTGAGGGACAATCCGTAAACCCTGGACAGCGTTTAGGTCAAGTAGATAAAGTTGGAAGCTATAAAGTAAGAGTACCTATTGATGAACTCTATCTTCCAAAAATTTCAAAAGGCCTATCTGCTACCACAAGATTCAATAACCAGCAGTATCAATTGATCATTACATATATTTATCCTAATATTATAAACGGACGATTTGAAGTTGATATGGAATTTGTCGGTGATACGCCTGGCGGAATAAGGCGAGGGCAGTCTTTGAGAATGCGTATAGAACTTGGGCAGCCATCAGAGGAACTGCTATTGCCGGTGGGAGGATTTTATAAAGATACAGGCGGTAATTGGGTATTCGTGGTGAATGGTGATGGCTCAAAAGCAGAAAAAAGAAATATACGATTAGGAAGAAAAAATACCGAGCATTTTGAAGTACTTGAAGGTTTGGAACCAGGTGATCGAGTAATCACATCTTCCTACGATAACTTTGGAGATAATGAAGTTCTAATTTTAAAATAAAGGTCAAAAACTCAATTTCTAACATTAAAAACACACCAATGATAAGAATTAAAAACTTACAAAAGGTTTACACTACTGACGAGGTAGAAACAACAGCTTTAAACAGTATTAACATTGAAATAAAAGAGGGTGAATTCGTAGCCGTAATGGGACCTTCAGGATGTGGAAAATCTACACTACTGAATATACTCGGTCTCTTGGATAATCCGACAGATGGTGAATATCATTTTGGCGAACACGAGGTATCCGGATATTCTGAACGTCAAAGAGCACAACTTAGGAAGGGCTCAATCGGGTTTGTATTCCAAAGTTTCAACTTAATTGATGAGCTTACAGTTTTTGAAAACGTAGAACTGCCTTTATTGTACTTAAAAGTGCCTTCTGCTGAAAGAAAACAGAGAGTGGAAGAAGTTCTTGAGCGCATGAATATCATGCACAGAAGAAATCACTTTCCACAGCAGCTTTCGGGAGGTCAGCAGCAAAGGGTGGCTATAGCAAGGGCAATTGTAGCCAAGCCTAACGTAATACTTGCGGATGAGCCTACGGGTAACTTGGATTCAGCTAATGGCGAGGAAGTTATGAAATTGTTAGCAGAGTTAAATGAAGAGGGAACCACGATCATAATGGTAACTCACTCTCCATATGACGCAAATTACGCACACCGTATCATTAATCTGT
>JBCDHA010000394.1:0-4312 GCA_038750705.1 Bacteroidota bacterium | reverse complement strand
CCTATCGACATACCGCTGCAAGCTACTACTGCCCAACTGTGCCAGGGCGTAGCTTTAGGCGCTACTGTCGCACCTAAGCGAATCGTAGGTACTACCCAGCTCACGTCTCCCACATCGGTAGAACCACCACGTGGATGTTCCAACGTCTCCTCTAAGTGATTGATTTTTGTATCAAAGCCTACTTGTGGCTTTCCGGTAGCTTCCTGGATCTTTTTCGCAAACACCACCTCTTCATCTGTGAATTGAAGCTCACCCAAATATTCCAGGTTCTTTTGCAAGGCAGCTGCCCCTGTTCTGTTTACCAGCACTTCATGCACCCCGGAGATCAACGTGATCTTGTAGTCTACGTCAGCCATTATGGCTGCACCTTCGGCAATTTTCTCCACGCGCTTCCATACCTTCTCCATGCCAGCTCGCTTTGTATCCCTTACCCTTGTCCAGATCTTGGAATAGTCGGGCACCACATTCACTACTTTACCGGCATCCATAATATGGTAATGGATACGTACACTGGGAAGCACGTGCTCCCGGTAGTAGTTAATACCTGTGGTATACAACTCCAAAGCGTCTGATGCACTTCGGCCGTTCCATGGGTCCGAGGACGCATGAGCGGCTTGGCCTTCGAATTCTACCATAAAATCCACTAACGCCAAACCGGCCTGTACGTTTGCTTTGGTAGAAGCACTGGGGTGCCAGTCCATCATAATATCTACATCATCAAAAGCTCCTGCCCGTACCATCCACAGCTTCCCAAAGTACTTCTCTTCAGCCGGAGTGCCATAAAAGCGTACCGTACCCTTTAACTTACCGCTTTCAATTTGTTCTTTAATCACCGTGGCCGCCCCTAAAGAAGCTACACCAAACAAATTATGACCACAGCCATGACCGGCACCACCTTCATTCACCGGGTCTTTATAAGGCACTGGCTTTTGTGAAAGCCCGGGTAATGCATCAAATTCTCCCATAATGCCGATGATGGGCTTTCCGAAACCATACTCTGCCGTAAAAGCCGTAGCAATATCTCCGATGTTTCTGGTTATTTTAAAACCTTGCTTTTCTGCATAATCCATTAAGGCCGCAGCTGACTGTTCCTCCTGGAAAGCCACTTCTTCAAATGACCAAATCTTATCTGAAAGTGTGGCCAGTTCTTTCGCTTTGGCATTAACGCTGGTGATCGCTATCTTTTTGACGGTATTGATCTTGGGCTTCTTTTGAGCGGTTAACACAATAGTAGTAAGAAGCAGAATTAGCATCAGGATGTTTCGTTTCATAGGCATAGGTTCTGAAGTCAGGCTGAATTTAAGTATAGAACACGGGCAATCAAAATAAGAAGTCGGCTAACGTATAGATCATTTTACAAAAGGACTTGGTAACTTTCAATTGGTTATAATTCACTCAAATGAAAGTCTCCTTTTTTCTGATATTGGTTTATCTCACATCAGGCTATTCCGCAGCTCAAGAAAACAACTTCGCGTTGATAAAAACAACCGACTATGAATTAGCAAGATTAGATACAGCGGAGGTTCTATTAGTTTTGTTTCCCTGCTTTCCATGTAATGCAATGGATACTCAGCGGGAGTTTGATATCACCGGCAAAGCCCTACGGAACGGTGTTTCCATTCTCTTTATGAATTACAATCGGAAACTATTCATGCAGGAAGAAGAAAAAGAAGCACTCGCAAACATGCTGATCAAGGTGATAAAAGATCATCAACTTCCAAAAAATATGGTAGTAGGTGGTTTTTCAGGTGGTGGAAATGTTACTTTATTATTGTCAAATTACTTGATGAAGTACGGAACGATAAAACCCAGCAAGATATTTATTGTAGACGCACCGGTAGACCTTTTAAGCCTCTACCGCACTTCTGAATATCACCTTAAGCAAGACCTTGATGAAAGTGTTTTGGGAGAGTCTACGTTCTTAAAAACCTGGTTTGAACAAGACCTTGGTAACCCGGATGACGACATCTCAGCGTATGAAAGGCTTTCTCCCTATACCCATGCCTCTAACCACTTATCGAATGTTGATGCATTAGAAGGAGTGGATATACGGTTTTATACAGAGCCGGATATAGAATGGTGGAAACAAAGATCTAATGATACCTATGAACAGCTCAACGCTTACTCTATAGAAAAAATGGCGCTGGCGTTAGAACATAACTTTGAAAATTCCACTATTGAACTTATTAAAACCAAAAACAAGGGCTTCAGATCTGATGGAACCCGACATCCTCACTCCTGGTCTATTGTAGACCAAACGGACCTAATTTGGTGGATTCTGGATAATTAGGATAAATGTTTTATTTAGTCCATTTTAATCGCCCCTACTCCGGCCTGCCAAAGCTTTCTGTTGTATTCCGGTAGCTCTTTACTCAACCAGCCATCTGCTTGAGACTTTAACTGCTGCCATTGTTTATCCAACTCTCCCTTGCGATCAATGGACGACCGGTTGACTCTTGGGATGCTGCTTTCAGTTTGGTTAATAAGAAACAGATATTCGGCGGTAAACTTGTTAGGAAAGTTCTCTACGTCATCATAGGCCTTAGACTTGCGTTGCACCATTTCGCTATCCCAGTCTCTTAGCGCAGTAACCAGAGTCTTCCCAACGCTTTTAAGCGCTTCGTTTTCCAGGTCAGCTAAGATCTTACTAAGCTGCCCTTGAATACTCATAAGCCGGTTAGTGAGGTCGTGCATTTGAATAAGCTTCCCTTCCATTTCTGACATGAACTCATCATACTTCTGGTATTGTTCGGCAGATACATTGTATTGCGGGTTGTCAAGAATCCTGGCATTAGCAGTATATTCATTTCCTCCCATGTAAAGTCTAATGCTATAATCACCGGGTGAGACCCGATGCCCCCGATAGCTGCCTTCGATATAAACATCCGGAACCCCGGGCATGGTTTCCTTTCGCATGTCCCATACAAAACGATTCAGGCCTTTGTTCTTAGGTAAAGTAGCCGCAGGCGGAGGGCCTCCGTCATACCTTTTGTATTCAGAATCTTTCTCTGAGGTCAGACTTCTAATTACATTTCCCTGACTGTCTGAAATTTCCAGCTTTATATGAACGCTATCAGCAATATCAGGTAGCTCATAATAAATCACCACTCCGTTAGCAGGGTTCACCCCGGCAAAAGCTAATGACCCCGTAAACGACTTGTTAGTACTATTTAACGGGCTTCCCCAAAAGCCATACACCGCGTCATCCGGTTGGTACAGCTGGGCGCCATTGGATTTATACTGTGCCAGTGCTCCCAAGTCATCAAGCACCCAAAAAGACCTTCCTGAAGTGGCCACCACAAGGTCACCCTTTTGTACGTTCAAATCTGTAATGGGAGTAACCGGTAGATTCAACTGAAAAGGTTCCCAATTTGTACCTCCGTTCCAGGAAATATACACACCCGTTTCTGTACCTGCGTAAAGGAGATCTTTTCGAGTTTTATCCTCCCTTACCACCCTTGTAAAAGCTCCATAAGGAATTCCGGAACTTATGTTCTTCCATGATTTGCCATAATTGGTGGTTTTATAGATCGCCGGAGTATAGTCATTGAACTTGTAACGTGTAGTTGCAATGTAGGCCTTAGCGGGATCGTGAGGGGAAACTTCGATGGCGTTCACTAAACATTCCTGCAAGCCCTTAGGCGTTACATTCTCCCAGTTGGCACCCCCGTCCCTGGTGATGTGAACCAGCCCGTCGTCACTCCCGGTCCAAAACACGCCTTTCTCCTGAGGGGACTCTATGATATAACTTATGGTACCATAGTTCTCGGCGCCTACCGCTTCATTTGTGTAGGGTCCACCCCCATTACCTTGCTTGTCATCCATGTTTCTGGTGAGGTCAGGAGATACTTCTTCCCAGGTCACTCCATTATCACGAGTACGAAGTACAAGCTGAGCGCAATGATAAAATGTACCAGGCTCATGTTTTGACCAGATGGTGGGCGCATTCCAGTTGTACAAGTACTTCATATCTCTGGCTTCGCGCCCTAAATACTGAATAGGGGCAGCCATCACCTTAGTACTGGCCTTCGATTCCATGTCCATAAGCCCTATGGTTCCAAGGTAACTGCCACCCATAACGTACCTGGGATTGTCAGGGTCGAAAGCCAGGAATGCACTTTCTCCACCGGCCGAAAACGTCCAGTCGTGTTCAGAGATACTGCCCACACCCAGAGAAAGGCTTGGGATTTTTACGGAAGAATTGTCCTGCTGGCCACCATAGATGTTGTAAGGAAATAGGTTATCAACGCTAATCCTGTAAAACTGTGCTGTAGGCATATTGGCCTGAGTAGACCAGCTCCTTCCATAGTTG
>JBCDHA010000393.1:0-4329 GCA_038750705.1 Bacteroidota bacterium | reverse complement strand
TATTTTTAAATTTGGGTTGAGCTAATTCCTCCTCCTCCAATGCCTCTCGTTGTATTGTCTTACCAAAAACGTGTTTTATTATCTCGCGCTGTGCAACTACCGTGGGACTGGTGTTAAGTAACTCTTTCATTTTCCTTTGTGCAATGGCTTCGGGACGGTTGTCAACAAACTGGCGGATGCCACCTGTCTTATGTGCCTTACCAATTGAAGCTTCAGGCTGTTTGTCAAATTGCAGTGCCATTAGGGTAGGATTGAGCGGTTAATTGTTATACAAGATACATAGAGGTAATCTATTCTCAAAATTTTTATATTTTAATTGAAGTTAATCTTTCAGGTTTACCCCGGCAATTGAAATTAGCAGTTGTGTGCCCTGTCTATCTATCTGAGCTATATGGTCCACAGGGTTCCCTTCTTTTCCAGTATGTTGCTGTGCCATAAAACCAGCCGATTGTCCGTTAGGAGTTCCTAGTATAGCAAAATAATCATCATCCTTTGGTGTACTAGTTCCTCCTCCTTTAACCTCGCCTTTTTCAAATTTGGTATTGTCGCATAGCCCCATTACAAACAAGGTATCGTTGTTAACTACATTATGTCTATGAATTAAATTAGGTATAGTGAATAGCTTTTCATTTTTACCAGCAAGTGTTTGGGCAAGTTTTATTTGATGAAAAAGTATATCAGAGTTACTCATTCTCTTACCCAAATTAAGTCTCTTATTCAGTAGTTCCGCCTTTTTAGCTGTAATCCTATAAGACCGTTTCCCTGTTTCATCCTGATGTGTGTCACCTTCTTTATAAGGGCCATAACGCTGGTCGTCAAGGTCCCCAAAATTGTAGGAGGCCATCATTTGACCGCTATTCAGATGATACACATTTTTATATTCAACCCGAACTTCTGCATTACCCTCCTGGACTTCGGCTTTTTGTATATCATCGGATCTCCATTGGATTGGAGCCTTTCCTGATCCGTCATTACCACTTCTTAAATTCCCTCTGGTAGCCAGTAATATCACTTTGTCACCATCCAAAAGACCGATAAATATATAATGGCCAATTTCTACTCTGCTTATTTTGTTCCGCTCTCTATAGCCCTTATCCTCAAACTTCACTTCACTTGCTGCCTGTTTGCCTTCTTTGAATTTCTCACCTTTTATTTTATATGTGTCAAATGCGGCATAAGCTTCGCCAAGCGAAAGGTCACCAATTTTCGTTTCTTTTCGGTTCGGATAAATTTTTGTGTACTTCTTGTCTTGCTTATAGGCGTCCCATTCCGTTTCCGGTACCTGACGTCTTCTTTGTACGGTTTTGTCATTATTTACCGAGCTGGTGGGGGTAGCTATAGCTTGTAAAGCTTTATATTGCTTGGTGGACAGGCTATGGTCCAGCAGTGCCTTTAATCTTCGCTGCATTATGCCCTCAGGCCGACCATCGAATTTAAAAGCAGACTTACCACTGACTAATCTATCAGAAGCTGCATTGGCAGCAGCACTACTTCTGTTTTTCGTTGTCTTATCAGCGTAAGTAATCATATTAGGTTGCCCTATATCTAAATTAAGGAGTCTACAGCATTAATATAAAATAAAAAGGATTGTTTTAGAAATTTATTAACGTCTTAATCTTTACATTGGTTAATTGTATCTAGTAAAAAAAATATTTCATATTCATAAAATGTGGTTATGTGCGATTCCTGAAGTTCAGAACTTTCTAACCGTGTATATAGAATAGGGGTGTTGAGCCGGGCGGTTCAAACATGTAACCCACATTCCACTTTCTTAGTGCCTGCCCATCTACCTTCTCTCTCAATTCCTTTTTGCGTACAATACGTACACCCAATCGATGAATAACCTTGCCCGACCAATGCGTGCTTTGGTAAGTCATGCAGATAGATATAGAGTTCTACCTCGTCTTTAGTCATATCAAGAATGGGATGGAACTTGATGATGTCAGCTTTCTTTTCAAAGATGTTGAGGGATTGACGATTGGCATTCTGGTGTTTGAGAAGACCAGATATCCAAATGTTATGGTTCTTTTTAAGCTCATTCACAGGTTGAACTTTATTAATAAAGCAGCACAGATCCTGGTTCTGTAAGTAGGTGCTGTTGGTTTGGGTGAACTTATGTTTATTTGGCTTAGCAGCGGTTTCTATGATATTTAATCCTAGTTGTTTCTTGAGTTGTTCCTTGTACTCAATAGTTTCTGTGAAATGATAGCCTGTATCTACGAAATAGATCGGGTGTCCGGGACTCACTTTATTCACCATATGCAAAAGTACCGAGGAGGAACTCCCGAAAGAAGAGGTAAATAAGATCTCATGAGCAGGAAAGCTATCAAACAGTAATCGCAATCTATGCAGAGGGCTTAATTCCAAATAGCGTTTATTAAGGGCTGTAGTAAAAGGCATATTTTAAGTTTTGTCTACCAGTGTTTTTGTAATTCGGTTGAGCTCGCTTACCTTATGACTGAAATCGCCTTTCAGTTGATCTCTGACTTTTTTCAAATTTCCCAACAGCTCATTAGTATCTTCAGGGAGAATATTTTCAAGCACTTCTCTGAATCGCTTGGCGAATGTAGGAGACTGACCATTGGTAGATATCCCAATTTTCAGATTACCTTTCTTGACTGTGCTTCCAAGATAAAAATCGCAGAGGTCTGGCGTATCGGCTACGTTTGTTATAATACCTTTCTTTTTAGCTTGCTTCCTTATGGCGTGATTGGTTGCTCGATCCGCAGTCGCTAAAATCGCCAGATCAATATCGCGCAGGTCGGTAGGGTCAAAGCGTTTTTGGATTAAACGAACCCCGGTATGTTCATCTGCAAGTTCCCAAATTTCATCGCGGATTTCAGGTGCAATCAATCTTACATTGGCCTCAGTATCATTTTTTAAAAGGGCCTCAAGTTTTTCCAAGCCTACAAATCCGCCACCCACGATAAGGGTTTTTATCTTATCCAGCTTCAAAAATATAGGGAAAAGCGTATTCTCAAGACTGTTCATTCTGCACGGTTTTAACGAGGTCATAAAAATGTTCATGGGTTCCTACTGCTTCTCCAATGACAATGAGTGCCGGTGATGCGGGATTATGGGTAGCTTTTAGTTCTACGAGGTTGTTTACCCGACCAAATAAAATTTGACCATCGGGTAATGAACCTTTCGATATAATGGCTGCAGGAGTATCTAATTTTCCGGCACTTATGTATGCTCTTGTAATGGCCTCTATTTTGCCGAGCCCCATCAAGAATACTCCTGTTGCAGTCGATTGTGTGACCAACTTTACGTCGTTGGAGAGCTGGCCGGACGAGGTGGTGGCTGTCACAACCCAAAAACTTTCATTAACTCCTCTTCTCGTTAAAGGCACTCCGTAGTAGCCGGGTAGGTTTATGCTAGAAATTCCAGGGATAGTTTCTACTGGAATATTGAAGGTTTCTGCATACTCTGCTTCTTCCTTGCCACGCGCGAATACAAATGGGTCTCCACCTTTCAACCTGACGACATGACCTTCGCTTAAAGCAAATTCAACGATTAGTTGGTTTATTTCTTCTTGTTTGAAGCTGTGCTGCCCTGCACGTTTACCCACATACATTTTTCGTGCACGTTTAGGCGCGTAGTGCAAAAGTTCAGGATGTACCAACGCATCATATAATACGACATCTGCCGAAGCCAGAGCTTTAATTCCTTTTACGCTTATGAGGTCGGGATCTCCCGGTCCTGCGCCTACAAGGGTTACTTTTGAGTTCATGATTATGCTTTATAATAATTATTGACAACTAATTTTTCTTCACCATTCAGCTGGAGTAGACGGTACTTTTTTACCGATTTGAGAAAGTGCGAAGCCTTCCCATAAAATTCATCGGCGAACGCGGTTGTGGGTTCATTTTTATTGATTGACAGAACCGTTTCTGCGAACGATCCTTTGAACAATATCTTACCCGGCTCAACAAATAACTTTTCAAAATCGTCGATGATTCCTATCTGTGTATTACAATGATGATCTTCACCAAGTAGCAGTGCTTTGGCGCCGACAACGAATGCATTATAGGAGTCATAAATGCCGGCCGCAATATTGTTCTCTGCCAGTGCGGTTTCTGCTTGTTCCAGTTTTGTTTGGGCATCATTGATAATGCTGCCTACTACATCCAAAGAAACTCCGGCACATTCTCCCACGCCAATCTCGGGTACAAATTGTTCGGAGTGACCCCAGTCTACATAGTCCGTCTTAGATAGCGTGTCAAGGTTGGCGAATTCCTTTAACAGGCTGTAGAAGTACATCTTTCCCTGCCGCTGGTAATAATCATTAAAGTACTCGCCTGCTGTACTGTTGGATTCATAATCAGT
>JBCDHA010000392.1:0-4356 GCA_038750705.1 Bacteroidota bacterium | reverse complement strand
ACTTCAATTAATTGTTTGGCAAGCTCCTTCCCGTCTTGCCCCTCCTGTGAAAATAAATTGATGTTGAACGCCAACAAAAAAGTGGCTGAAAATAAAATCTTATACCTTTTATACATTTGTCAAGATATTTGCAGTCGTTCTATTAAGTCTAAAAAATATCAGGAACTCCACTGGTTTCCTAAATCAATCTTTGGCAATATATAACTCAATGTTTGTTTCAAGTAATACTTTAAGCCTAAAAAGTCTAATAACTGCTTTCAAAGTACTAAATATAGGTATTGTTTTGGATTATCACAATTTGCTTAACTGAAGAATGAATATAATAAAATCCGAATTTGTCACCAGCAGCGCTAACATCAACCAGTGCCCAAAAGAAGAGTTACCTGAGTTTGCCTTTATAGGCCGGTCCAACGTGGGTAAGTCCTCGCTTATAAATATGCTTACAGATAGAAAAGCATTAGCGAAGGTTTCATCAAAACCCGGCAAAACGCAACTCATAAATCATTTCATCATTAATGAAAGCTGGTATTTAGTAGATTTACCAGGATACGGTTGGGCAAAGGTAGCAAAAACCGAAAAGGCCAAATGGGGTGTAATGATTCATGATTATCTGTTAGAGAGGCAGGGCCTGGTTAACCTTTTTGTCTTGGTAGATTCGCGATTGGAACCTCAAAAAATCGATGTAGAATTTATCAACTGGTTGGGAGAAAAGCAAATACCGTTTGCCATCGTATTCACTAAAGCTGATAAACAATCAAAAAATAAGACTGAATCGAATATTGCCAAATACAGAAGGTTTTTGAAAAATTATTGGGAAGAGCTTCCTCCTATTTTCACCACGTCATCGTTCAAAAAAGAAGGCCGTGATGAGGTCTTAAATTTTATTGATGGTCTTGTAACTGCACCATAAGATATGTTTACTTTTGGCCATCAAATAGATTATGTATGGAATATAGCGACATAGCATCTGTCTCTGGTAAAGGGGGACTGTTCAAAATAGTTAAGCCTACAAGAACAGGGGTTATACTTGAATCTTTAGATGCAGATAAGAAAAAGTTGGTAGCGGGCGCCACACAACGTGTTTCTGTTTTAAGCGACATTAGCATTTACACTACAAACCAAGAAGGGTCCACCCCTGTTGATGATGTATTTAAAAAAATGTATGAAGAATTTGCTGATGACCTCGGCGTAACCTCAACATCAGATCCCGATGAACTGAAAGCTTTTTTAAAACACATTTTACCTGAATATGACGAAGACCGTGTATATGTCAGCGATATTAAAAAGTTAGTCACATGGTACAAACATATTTTTGATAACGCTCCTGACTTACTGAAAGCAAAGCCGGAAAAAGATAACGAAAAGGACTCAGCAAAGTGAGATTGAGACGTTCGTCAGGCTTACCCGAAACGATCTTGCGGTTGTTTTTTGATTTATAACCAAGAAAGAAGGCCAGCAACACAAAGAGAGGCTTTTAGCAGCTATAAATGAAGCACCGGAAAATGTTGCCTTCGCTATGGCAGATCTAATAATTGAACGGCTGTTTCGGAAAGTTAAACCTGAAAAAATTCCGGCGTCCAAGAAAAGATTCTTTGATTTGGAATCATTTGCTAACAACACCCTTTTGTATTTCCTCAAGGGCAGTTCCTAGTAAGGGGCGTTTTCAGCATTAAAGAAAAATCTATTTTCAGATGCTTTAAGGGCACTTTTTTCTTGTTTCACAAATTAGTCGGTACCCGTAAAAAAATATTCTAGTTTTTGAAATAAGTTTCCGCCTGCTCCACCATCTTTTTTGACCCAATAAAAAGTGGAACGCGTTGGTGAAACTCTGTGGGTTGAATTTCCAAAACCCTGCTATTACCCGTTGAAGCAAAACCACCCGCTTGTTCAATAATAAAAGCAAGCGCATTACACTCATATAACAAACGAAGTTTGCCGTTGGGATCTTTTGCCGTTGGGGGATAAATGTATATACCTCCTTTAAGTAAGTTTCTATGGAAATCAGCCACCAATGAACCAATATATCGTGCCGAGTAGTTATTTGTTCTGCAAAAGTTTAGGTACTCCTTTACTTCATCAGAGAAGCTGTTATACGACCCTTCATTTATTGAATATATGTTACCTTCATCTGGAATAATCATATCAGGATGGGAAAGAAAGTATTCACCGAGTGAAGGCTCATATGTAAACCCATTTACACCATGACCGGTTGTGTAAACCAGCATTGTAGACGAGCCATACAGTAAGTACCCGGCAGCTACCTGCTCAATACCTTTTTGAAGTGCATCTTCTTTTGTTATTGGCATACCTACAGGCGTAACTCTGCGATAGACGGAAAATATCGTTCCTATAGAAACGTTAACATCAATATTGGAAGAGCCGTCTAACGGATCAATGGCAATTACATACTTACCTTCATTTTTAAGATCAGTGATATCTTCGTCCTCCTCAGATACTATAGCACAGGTTTCACCTCCTTTTGTAAGCGCTCTGATAAAGCGGATGTTTGCCAGAACATCAAGCTTTTGCTGCTCTTCACCTTGTATATTCTGCGAGCCGATGGCTCCCGCAATATTGATAAGCCCCGCTTTATTGATTTCCCTGTTAACTACTTTACCCGCCAGAGCGATGTCTCTTAACAGCTGAGACAACTCACCTGTGGCGTACTGAAACTCATCTTGTTTATTTTTAATGAATCTGTCTAATGTGGTTCCAATGGGAAGGGCAATTCTTGAATCTTCCATAAATGCCGGAGAGCTTTTAGATAAAAAATATTAACCGCTATTTTGAGGCAAAAATAAAGATCATTCAAACGTTTGCAAGGCATGAGGGTATTCAAATTTGGTGGAGCGTCAATTAAAGATTCTGACGCTGTGGTTAATATGGCAAACATCATAAAAAGCTATGCCGCAGAACCGCTTCTTGTAGTAGTTTCCGCCATGGCGAAGAATACCAACCTTCTGGAGGATATTGTAAAAAAGAAGCTCACCGGAGAAGATTACTCACTTCTTTTAAAAGAGTTTATCAGTTTTCATTACAAGATGGTGAAATCACTGTTTCATGAACCGAATAAAGTGAACGATAGTATTCAACAATGGGTAGAAAAGTTAAAATTGAATCTTTCCGGAGAACTTCATGGCCGAAAGCTCTACGATAGTGTAGTAGTATTTGGAGAATTATTATCATCTACAATTGTGGCTGCGTACATAGAGGAGGCAAAATGGTTCGATGCTCGCAACTGTATTAAAACGGATGATCACCACCGACAGGCAAATGTAAACTGGACAAAGACTAACGAATTGATTACCAAGGAATTAATAAATCAGAAAGGCATTATCATTACACAAGGCTTTATAGGTAGCTCACACGAAGGAGAAAGCACCACTTTGGGAAGGGAGGGGTCAGATTTCTCAGCAGCAATTTTTGCCACTTGCTTAGGCGCCCAATCAGTTACAGTTTGGAAAGATGTACCCGGTATTTTAAATGGAGACCCTAAGCGGGTAGAAAATACCAGGATGTTCGACCAGTTACCCTACAAAGAGGCTGCTGAAATGACCTACTATGGCGCCTCTGTAATTCATCCAAAGACGATTAAGCCTTTAGCAAATAACAATATTCCGCTGTATGTAAGAAGCTTTTCACATCCCGAGAAAGAAGGGACTGTCATCCATGACTGTGATTTCGAGCCTATGCCTACCATCATTATTAAAGATAAGCAATGCTTAATTTCGTTTAAAGTACTGGATTACTCATTTGTAGATGAGCATAATCTTAGCCTGATATTTAAGGAATTGGCGATGGCAGACATTCAAATTAACATCATGCAAAGTTCAGCTGTATCGTTCTCAATAGCCGTAGATAACGATCTGGGGAAAGTGGAAGAGTTAGTAAAAAAACTTAAGAATGACTTCCAAATACGATATAACACCGGATTACAGCTACTGACGATTAAAAACTATACTAAAGAGCTTGTTACTAAGTATCAAAAAGGGAGTAAAATTTTACTTGAGCAAATGTCCAGAAACAACTACCGCTCGTTAATAGCCCCTAAATATTGATTCAAGTTTTTCAGAGTAAAAGGAAACAACACTGCGTTCCACAATTTCAAAAACTTCCTGAAAGCCTCCGGCCCCACCAAAGTAAGGATCAGGCACATCAGCCCCGGGATGCTGCGGGTCGAAGTCTCTTAGAAGAGATACCTTATGACGATTTTGCTCAAAAGATCGCAATTTTCTCATGTTATTAAGATTGGAGCTATCCATCGCCAGTAAAAAGTCGAACTCAATAAAATCCCTGTCTTCCAGCTGCCTTGCTTTGTGGGACAATATGATACCGTTCTGTTCGGCGTTCTTCCTT
>JBCDHA010000391.1:0-4367 GCA_038750705.1 Bacteroidota bacterium | reverse complement strand
GTATATGAAAGCGTATAATAAGACACTTGGCAGGTGGAGTTACGAAACGAGAAATGTTGATTTTGGTGAGTACAATATTTTCGCAGAATTCGATGAGCCAGGTATTCGTAGTGTTGTATTGGCTGGAAAAGTAACCGGATTTGCGGTGGATCAAGTGGTGTTAATTAGAGATCCTGCTTGGCAAAGCTATAATAGATTAACTAATAAAGTTGCAATTCTTAGTGAGACCGCTGATAAAGCGGAGTATGAATGTAAAAATTAAAATTACATTCAGTTTATAAAAACAGCCAACCTCTATTGGATTCCCCTACTCAGCGCTTCCCTGGGGAGACTGCTTCGTTAAGATTCCTCAACTATTGAACAATCCAATGATTACAGTCGTGGTGGTTAGCGAACCATTGACCTTTTCAGTCATTGCGTAGTGATAACGAAGGGAATCTTTGCCACAAAGAAAATTCCCACTTACTTGCTGGTGGATACAATATGACTTTAAACGTTAAAAGCAAATCGTTACAATTTTAAAATGCGCCTCCTTTAAAATCGTTTTAGGACAAGATCTGAAACTGTATCTCCAATGGATAGGGAAGAAGTGGCTGCCGGTGAAGGCGCATTGCATACATTTATGGCCTGCTCATTTTCTAAAATCATGAAGTCATCTACAAGGCCACCGGTTCTGTCACAGGCCTGGGCACGCACTCCAGCTCCTCCGGTTACTAGATCGTTACCCTCAACCGAAGGGATCAATTTTTGTAAGGCTTTGGTGAAAGCTGCTTTTGAAAAAGATCGATATAGCTCACCAAAACCGGTTTTCCAATATTTACCAGCTACTTTTTGGAAGCCCGGCCATGCCAAAGACTCTGCCAGCTCACCTAAGTGAATATTATTCTTTTTATACCCCTCGCGTCTGAAGGCGAATACTGCATTTGGGCCGGCCTCAACACCTCCATTGATCATACGTGTAAAATGCACACCAAGAAATGGAAAGTTAGGATCAGGTACGGGGTAGATGAGGTGTTTGACCAGATGTTGCTTTTCTCTTTTTAATTCAAAGTATTCCCCTCTGAAAGGAATGATCTTTACATCCAGCTTCTGTTCTGTAAAACGGGCAACTTTGTCAGAATATAAACCTGAGCAATTAACGACGAGAGTCGTCTCGTACGTTGTTTTGGTGGTGACAATTGTTGATTGACCTTTTTCCTTTTTGATGTCGATCACCTTTTCCCCCAAATGAATACCACCACCTAAGGATTGAAACAGGCTAGCATACTTTTCAGAAACCTGTTTATAGTCAATGATACCTGTTTGAGGTACAAAAATAGCCTCAACGCCATTAACATGTGGTTCACGCTCCTTGAGTTCTTCGGCTGAAAGTAATTTGAGTCCATCCAAGCCATTTTCTTTACCCCTGGATAGAAGTTGATTTAAATAGGCGGTTTCACTACTAGATGTAGACACCACTACTTTACCACATAGTTCATAGCGCACCTGATTTTCCTTGCAGAAGTCTAACAGCATATTATACCCTTTGATACAATTGAGTGCTTTTAAACTACCTGGTTTATAATACAGCCCCGAGTGGATAACACCACTGTTATGTCCGGTTTGGTGTGCAGCTACCTCTTGCTCTTTGTCCAAGACTAAAACACGAAGTGATTTGCTCTTTTCTTTAATTTTTAGCGCTGTGGCCAGGCCTACTATACCTGCACCTATAACTATTGCATCGTATTTCATGGGTGGACTTTATTTGCGAAAATACGTGCAAATACAAGATTTAAAAAAAGAAAGGCCATCTGCAATTTTGCAGATGGCCTTCGATTTCAAGCCGAACTATATTAAGCATTTACATTAGCTCTTGGAGAGGCGGCTAAAATTTCATCACTGGCATAATTTGCATACTTTTCGAAATTTTTGTTGAATGCTTCGGCCAGCTGATTTGCTTTTTTATAATAGCCTTCGTCATCACGCCATGTTTCACGGGGGCTTAATACCGCAGAAGGCACGCCGGGACATGTAGCCGGAATTTCTATATGGAAGATAGAATGTTTCCTATACCCCACGTTGTTAAGAGTTCCTTCTAATGCTGCCGTAATCATGGCTCTGGTAAGAGGCAACTTCATTCTTGACCCTTTACCGTAGGGCCCACCGGTCCATCCGGTATTTACCAACCAAACATTTACATCATATCTTTCCATTTTTTCTCCGAGCATCTGCGCATATTTAGTAGGGTGCAAGGGAAGGAATGGAGAACCGAAACACGCGCTGAAAGCTGTTTGAGGTTCTGTAACGTCAGCTTCAGTACCGGCAACTTTGGCGGTATAACCGGAGATGAAATGATACATTGCCTGACCTTTATTCAACCTGGAAATAGGCGGAAGCACACCGTACGCATCGCAGGTCAGGAAGAATATGTTTTTAGGAATACCGCCTATAGAATGATCTACAGCATTGGCGATATAATGAATGGGGTAGGCCGTTCTGGTATTTTCAGTTACTGAAATATTTGCGTAGTCAATTTCGCGGGTGCCTTCATGAAATCTTGTGTTTTCCACAATTGCACCAAACTTGATCGCATCAAAGATCTCAGGTTCTTTTTCACGGGTAAGGTCAATCACTTTTGCATAGCAACCCCCTTCGAAATTAAATACATTAGTATCCGTCCATCCATGCTCATCATCGCCTATTAGTCCGCGATTGGGGTCCGCGGATAAGGTGGTTTTTCCGGTTCCCGACAAACCGAAAAAGATAGCTGTATCGTGATTTTCCTGACCTATATTGGCTGAACAGTGCATCGACAGCACATTGTGGTCGTTAGGAAGCAGGAAGTTAAGAACAGAGAAAATACCTTTTTTCATTTCACCGGCATATGCCGTACCCCCGATCAGGATCATCCTTTTTGTAAAATTAATTATGGCGAAGTTTCCTTGCCTTGTGCCGTCTTCAGCAGGATCAGCTTTAAAATCCGGATCGCAAATGATCGTGAAGTTCGGATCAAATTTCTCCAGCTTATAGCGACTGGGGCGTATAAACATATTGTGGCAGAACAAGTTGTGCCAAGCCCTGGTATTTATTACGCGCAGGTTTAGCCGGTAAGTTTTATCAGCGCCGGCATAGGCATCCCTTACGTACAGGTTTTTACATTCCAGGTTGTTGATCATTTTATTTAAAATCTGATCAAACTTGGCTTCCGAAATTGGTATATTGATATCACCCCACCACACGGCATCTTTTGTTTTTGAGTCTTCAACTATAAATCTATCCTTTGGAGACCTACCCGTAAATTCGCCGGTATCGCAGCAGAGCGATCCGTTATCAGCAAGATGACCTTCATTAGTTAACAGCGCATGCTCTATGAGTTGTGCAGAGCTTTGATTCCAATAAACAGTTTTTGCCTTTGAAATGCCGTAAGTATCAAGTCCTTTTACATTTGACCTTAATCCCTTTTCTTCCATAATCCAGTTAATGATTTGCTATTTATGCTTGATGGTTAGGCAGGCAAAGCTAGTAAATAAAAATTACCGATTATAGGAATAACAGTCATTTCAATCGTTTGCAATACCTTTCAGCGAACACATAAATTACCGAAATAATGTAGCTAGAAATAAAAAATATTTGGTACAGTTGGCCCGAACCACTATTTTCAACGATTAGCTAATTTATCATTTAATGGACAACGAGGAAAAACCATATATTGACGCGAGTAGATCTTTACCTGAAACTACTATTAAAGCTTTCTTTCTGGGAGCGATTCTTTCTGCAGCGCTTGCGGCTGCTAATGCCTACCTGGGGCTGTTTGCCGGGCTAACAGTTTCTGCATCTATCCCGGCTGCGGTTATTTCAATGGCGATACTGAAATTATTCAAAAAGAACAATATTCTGGAAAACAATATTGTACAAACTGCGGCTTCTGCGGGAGAATCATTAGCAGCCGGGGTGATTTTCACCTTTCCGGCACTGGTACTTATGGGGTACTGGTCAAATTTCAGTTATTTGGAAACAGCCTTGATTGCTCTGGCAGGAGGCGTGCTCGGTGTTCTTTTTACCATTCCTTTACGCTCGGCGCTCATCGTTAAACAAAAGTTGAAGTTTCCCGAAGGTGTAGCTACCTCTGAAGTATTAAAAAGCGGAGAAGAGGGTGGTAAAGCCATTAAATTTTTGGCTTACGGCGGGTTGGTTGGAGCCTTTGTAAAACTGTCTGAATCAGGATTAAAAATATGGGATGCTACTTTTGAGAAAGCAGCATTTGCTGCAGAAAAGGCTTATTTATACTTCGGAATGAATCTCAGCCCGGCGTTGATGTCGGTAGGTTATATTGTTGGATTGAGAATAGCTACGTTGGTGTTTGCCGGTGGAGTTATCAGTTGGTGGAT
>JBCDHA010000390.1:0-4372 GCA_038750705.1 Bacteroidota bacterium | reverse complement strand
TTGTTCTCCTACCTGACCATGGGAAAGGCGTACTTACCTCGGGTGGATCAATGTCTAACTTAATGGCGTTACATTTTGCTCTTGCAGCCAAGTTTCCAAAACGTGAAATGACCGGCTTTTATGGCAATAAACCATTAACGGTATATTGTTCAAATCAAACACATTCCAGTATTGATCGTGCCATGGTGTTTTTGGGCCTTGGCCGTGATCATCTCAGAAAAATCGATGTGGTTGGAGATTACCGGATCGATGTTTCGAAACTGCGTGAAACTATCGAGAAAGACCTGGTCAGTGGTTTTCAGCCGCTGGCCATAGTGGGCAATGCCGGAACCACAAATACGGGAAGTATCGATCCGCTTAACGACCTTGCAGACCTGGCGGCAGAATACAATTTATGGTACCACGTTGATGGAGCCTATGGTCTTCCTGCCATTCGTGTTCCAAATTATGAGCATTTTTTCCGAGGGGTTGAGCGTGCCGACTCTGTTATAATCAATCCACACAAGTGGATGTATGTTCCGTTTGAAGCCAGTTGTGTGTTGCTTAAAAACATTCCGAAAGCTATTCACTACTCTCCGGACTATTTGTTCACTGAAAATGCTGATGAAAGATGGGAGTCGTCAGAGCATACTATTGAGCTTTCAAAAGAGTTCAGGGCCCTCAAGATATGGTTTACTATGAAATACTATGGCGCTGATAAGCTGACCCATTTTGTGGAACACGATATTTTGATGACCAGCTATTTAGCGGACCAAATTGGCGTCTTGGACAAGATAGTCATTGATCCTCATTATCCACTTTCTATACTTTGCTTTCGATATGAAGATCCGTATCTCAATTCAGCTGAAAATGACAATATAAATATCAAAATGATCCGGATGATTGAATCAAGAGGAAATGTATTCATTACCGGCACCCGATTAAAAGGTAGAATTCATTTAAGAGTCTATTTTGGTAATCCAGAGCGTAAGAAAGAGGATGTAGATCGACTTGTGGAGGAAATCAGGCAGGTAAATGCGCAAGTACTTCTTGAATAAATAACACACTTAACTCTTTTCATTTTATACTTGTATTATATTACTTTTTCAAGCTACCTTTAACCTTTTACTGAAAATACGCGAATTTGGCTTATTTTTCGTTCTGGCTTTAGTCAGAAATGCGCCACTTAATGAAGTATTCTTATTCTATTATACTCGGTATGCTTTGCATACTCATGGTACAGGCTTGTACCGAGCGTATGATCTGCCCTGCTTATCAAAGTGCATTTATCCATGATGAAGAAGAACTAAGAAAGCGTTTCAGCTACTTCAATGAAGATTCGACACCCAAGGTGCTGGAGGCAAGTAAAAATCGCTATTTACTCCTGGAGCCGGTTTCTTACCGTAGAAAACTCAGGAGCCTGCAGACGATACCTATGAAGGACGTTTACCCTGTAGAGGACGATTCATTAGCTTTTGATGATGAATTTGCATTGGCAGAACGTGATATTGGATCACGTGATCTCTACGATTCAGCTGACTTAGTTAAAGATCATTCCATTGAAACCGACTCTGCAAATACCTCGGTTGCGGATTCAACTTATGTTATTTCACTGAAAAAAGAGAAGTTCAATATCGATCAGGAATTGTATCTGTGGTATCTGCGAAAGTATTTGGTATATCCTGATGTTCGTCTACAACAGGAAGACAATGCCGAAGAAGCGACAACGACTGCTAAAAAAGAGAAGAAAGGGTTCTTTGGGTTCTTCCAAAACCTATTTAAGAAAAAGAACAAAGAAGAAGAGGTTGACGGAGAAGGTGCGGATGGCGACGTGGAAACCTCGGCTACTGAAGTTGATGAAGGTGAAGTGCAAGAAGAAAAGAAAGGACTCTTTTCATTTTTAAAGAAGGGCAATAAACCTCCAAAAGAGAAAAAGCCGAAAGTCAAAAAAGAAAAGAAGAAAAAAAAGAAAGATGAGCCGCCCGTTGAAGAACCAACTGAAGAAGAGGATGGTGATGGCGAAGATGATTTTTAACCAACTTCTGGCTCTTTGTTCCCAGCCAGGTTAAAAACACTTGTTCAACACCAAATCATCCATGGTTGATTCCTGCATTCCCAATGCTGCGGCGCGTTTGGCATCGCTACAACCTTGTTTTTTGTTTTTCAGTTGCAGGTGTACTAAGGCCCTGAAGTAATAGCCAAAATAGTACCTCGGCATTTTTTTTATACCATTATTCAAATCTATAAGTGCCTGTTTTAGATCATTAAGTAAATAGTATGAATACCCACGGTTAATTTCTGTGTAGGCCTGGTCTGGCTCCAATTCAAGGGCTCTGTCAAAATCCTGAATAGCTTTGTCGTAATTACCCAGTTGGAAATAGGTTAGCCCCCGATTTCTGTGGGCCTCCTGGTTTTCAGGGTTCAGTTCAATTACTTTCGACCAATCTTTAAGAGCTTCTGTCATATCTGCTAATTCATTCAGTAAAACCGCCCTTTTGAAAAAAACCTCTTCAGATGTGCCATCCAGCTGAATATAGGTGGAATAAGCTTCTACAGCTTTTCTGTAGCGCTGCATTTCAGTCAACACCATACCCCTGTAATGGTGAGCGGCCTTAAATATTGGATAGTAACTAACTACTTGGTTATAGTAATAAAGAGCGCTATCAAGTCTTTTTTCCTTGTAGTAAGCATTGGCTATGCTAAAGAGTACCTTACTCCTGATCTCGGGTTGAGACTTTAATGGCTTAAGATAATATCTGGCGCTGTCCAAATCATTAGCTGTTAAATATATCATGGCCCTGTCCAGCTGAATAGCCGTGTTTAATGAGTCAAACTGCAAAGCCCGATTAACTTCGTTGAGTGCATCTTTAAAACGAAACTGTTTCATGCGTATCAAACCTTTAAGGTGATGTGCGTCGGCCAGATCCAGACGGTATTGAGCAGTCTTATTGTGTTCGCTGCTATCAAAAAAATAATCTTCAGCTATCTCTATGGCTATATTTGCATATAAGATGGCGTTATGATAGTCTTTTAGATAATAGTAAACTTCGGACAATCTTTTGGTAGCGCTGAAGCTTCTTGGAAAACCCTCCAATACACCTTTGTAAGTATTCAGGGCTTCAGTTGTATCTCCTGCTGAAAGCTGGTCTTCGGCCTTTGAAATCAAACTCAACCTGTCCTGGCTGAAAGAGGAAAAATGTAGTAAGTAGACCGTAAGAAATAGTAAGATCCGCATGTTTTACTCAATCGAAAAGCGAGTAATTGCCAAACTGATCTGTAGGAGCAAAGGGCTCGATAAGGGAGGGATGGTTAAAATTAGGATCTTTCACTTTCGGAGATACCGTGTAGAGTTGCATCTTGCTGATCGGGTAGGGCTTAATTAGGTCTAATAACAAACTAATATCGGTTTCCTTATCTAACCATAGCCCTTCCTGCTCACGACCTAGCACTAACGGCATTTGGGGTGACATAGTATCTACTAACGTATTTGATGGGGTGGTAATGATCTTAAAAGTATGAACTACCTCACCATCGTCATTTTCAAATTCTTCCCAAATACCACCAAAACCAAGAACTTCATTTTCATTAAAAGTTATGCGATGGGCTACCTTGCCTTTCTTGCTTATCCGTTTCCAGCCGTAAAACCCGTCAGCCACAATGAGGCATCTTTGCTCTAACAGGTCTTGATGAAGTAACTGTTTTTCAGTTAGCGATTCACCGTCGATATACAAAAGCTTTTGACTTATGGACCTGTTTTTAGCCCGCTCCGGAATTTGCCCCCAATAAAAGAAGGAGAGACCGGCTGACCCCATGGTTATTACAGGTAAGATATGTGCGGGTGCAGCATTATAGCTGGGTACATAACCGTCTGTACTTTCCAAAGTAAATCGCACGAGGAGCGTATTTTTATCCGCTGTAATGGTATATCTATCTGTCACATTACTAAACTAAGAGGATAACGTCAAAATACTTACTAGTTGATAGATAAATGCTTTTTTACCTGATGTGATTACTTTCAATAAGTTACTTCTGCAACCGTTTTCATCGAATTATGTCATATTCCGTTCTGACGAACGTCACCATTTACTCAAAAGTTGAACTATAGATTTGTCATGACTTATTGAAAAAGTAAGCCAAACTTCGAAAGAGACTTAAAAGAAATTACGAAACCCAAAACCACAAAAAAATGGAAGAGGCAACCATGAGTTTAAAAAAAGATTATTCTGATCAAATTGAGCACAAAGAGCTCAAGAATTGGGTGCAGGGGCTTGTTGAGCACTGTGAACCTGAAAATGTATACTGGTGTGATGGTTCGCAAGAAGAATACCAGGCACTTTGTGAGTTGTTAGTAAGCAAGGGTACTTTTATAAAGCTGAATGAAGAAAAGCGGCCT
>JBCDHA010000389.1:0-4389 GCA_038750705.1 Bacteroidota bacterium | reverse complement strand
TATCCGGTATAGGTATGTGTCAGGCAGAAAACCACTCCGTGCTCTTTCACCAATTGCTGCAGATCCAGCGCCTCGTCATAGGTGGTAGTTACCGGTTTTTCACAAATAACGTGGAAGCGGCCCTCAATAAGTTTCCTGGCCATGGGATAATGCAAGAAATTAGGAGTGACAACCACAATAACTTCCATCCGGTCTTGCTCAGGAAGCGTATTTTCCCGGGCAATCAACGTATCAATACTCTCATAAACTCTCGAAGGGTCTAATTCCAAACCGGCGGCAAAGTCCTGAGATTGCTTATGGTCTACATCAAATGCGCCGCCAATAAGGTTGTAATCTTCGCCCATATAGGCAGCGATCCTATGCACAATTCCAATGAAAGCTCCGTGGCCTCCACCGATCATACCCAGTTTGATTCTTTTTTTAACCATAGCGCCGGAAGTTAAAAAATAGTCGATTAAAATGCCCCAACGTTTCATATTACTTTTTCGGAAACGTTTGGGTAGAATGCCACTTATTGAATTGGCTAACTAATTTTATCAGGATATCGTATTCGGCATACTCACTGTACGACTGGGTTTTACGATGTTTATTGAGCTTTTTATCCTGGGAGGCTGGTTTGTTACCTTGGGGTACTTTTTATGAAATAAACCCGGAGGCTAAAGATCAGGGATTCCGCTTTTAAAGTATTTTTAGATCCGTTTCAGGTAATTTAACGCGAGTTTTGATGTTCGCAACGAAAGCTTTATCCCTCTGGAGACAGGAAACGAAATTAAATGGCCTGAATTTTAGGTTGTTTTATTTAAACAGGTCACGTTACGGCGTTGGTATATTGATTGGGTTTTGGATAGTAGGGCAAATCACCGATGTCTATGTGGTCGGTGAAGGACGTAATTGGAAATGGACATGGCAAATCCCAGCCGCTTTTGCTGCGATAGTATTGATTATTTTTAGTCCCTTTTTAAAAAAGTAGGAGGTAATTATCAAAAAGCACGACAATGAAGATTTTATTTACACTTATCATTTTTTCCATTGCTTTTAGCGGATTGAAAGCACAGAAAAGTAATACAAGAATTACAGAAGTAAAAAAAGCAGTACGGATACCCATAATAGACGGACGCAGGGATGATGACTGCTGGATTGATGCTGACTGGTATACCCTCGATCAACGTTGGCTTGGTGAAGTGTATGCAAAAAAGGATTTTCAGGGCAAATACAAATTGAGTTGGTCAAAGGATGCGCTTTACCTTTTGGTGGAGATCAAAGATGATGTCTTATATGACCAATATGATGATCCCCTTACACTCTGGTGGGATGATGATTGTGTAGAAGTATTCATAGATGAAGATAATTCCGGTGGTAACCACCAATACAATCATAGTGCTTTCGCTTATCATATAGCCCTCGATTATAATGTCGTAGATATGGGCGCTGATGAAGAACCGCATCTTTACAATGATCATATAGAAGTGAAACGGCTCCAGAAAAAGAATACCACAGTTTGGGAAATGGCCATTCACCTTTACCCCGACACGTTCAAAGATGGAGCTAAAAACACACCTGTTTTTTTGAAGCGTAACAAAGAAATAGGATTCGCACTGGCCTATTGCGATAATGACGGGAGCAAAGAGCGGGAGAACTTCATAGGCTCCGAAGTGGTGGAAGGAGATGATAAAAATCGCGGGTGGATCGATGCCGGGATATTTGGAACACTAAAATTAGTTGACTAATGGAGTCATATAGATTTAGAAATAACGATCAAATGCCGCTCTTCGGCCTGGGTACCTGGAAATCAGAAAAAGGACAAGTATTCGATGCCGTTCTGGAAGCGCTTAAGCAAGGGTACAGGCATATTGATTGCGCTGCCATCTATATGAACGAAGATGAGATTGGCGAAGCGTTTACCAAGGCTTTTTCTGAGGGAATAGTAAAGCGGGAAGATCTGTGGGTAACTTCGAAGCTCTGGAATACTGAGCACCAAAGAGAACATGTGGCGCCGGCGCTTCAAAAAACGCTTTCGGACCTGAAGCTGGATTACCTGGATCTATATCTTATCCATTGGCCGGTGGTAATCCGGCAGGGCGTATTATCTCCAAAGTCAGCCGATGATTTTCAAAGTTTGGAAGAAGTACCTATTTCAGAAACATGGCGGGCAATGATCGAATGTGTTCATGCCGAGCTTACTAGGCATATTGGCGTTTCAAACTTTAGTATAAAAAAGCTTCAGCAGATGTTATCCGAAGAAATCGTACCTGAAATGAATCAGATAGAAATGCACCCGTTGTTACAACAGAAGGAAATGCTGACCTTTTGTAATGAGCATCATATCGCGTTGACGGCTTATTCACCACTAGGTAGCAGAGACAGACCTGCGGGATTGGTAAAAGCCGCTGAACCTGACCTGTTTGAAAATGAGGTAATTAATAAAATTGCCAATGCCCATAGCTGTTCTCCTGCACAATTATTGATAGCCTGGGCCGTTAACCGAGGAACGGCAGTAATTCCTAAATCCGTGAACCCCGTGCGCTTACGGCAAAACCTAGATGCTGCCTCTATTGCGCTGTCGGCCGACGAGATGAAGCAGATCGCTTTACTTGATAAACACTATCGTTACCTGGATGGAAGCTTTTGGATAGCGGAAGGAAATTCTTACACCCTGGAAAACTTATGGGATGAATGAGCTGGTAAAAGACCCTCTCTTCATACTCATTATTATCTCTTTCAATATAGTCGTCTCCATTTGGCTGGAGAACCGTACGGCACTGAGAACGGTGGGGGCAGCCATTTTGGTGATAGTTATTACTGCGTTCATGGCGAATACAGGGATTATCCCGTCGGCCAGGTTGGGATCCGGGATATACGATAGCATTTTTTCTTACATTGCTCCAATATCTATATTTTATTTGCTTCTAGGGGTAAGCCTTCGTCATTTGAAAAACGCCGGCCTCCCCATGTTGCTGTCTTTCGGCATTGGGGCAGCCGGTACGGTAGGTGGTGTCATAGTTTCATTTACGCTTTTTAGTGATCAATTAGGTGACAATGCGAATGCCATTGCGGGCATGATTGCCGGAACCTATATTGGCGGAGGTATAAACTTCAATGCTGTTGCTATCGAATATGACATGATGAAACAAGGACCGCTATATGCATCGGTCACCGCAGTTGATAACATTCTCACTACTATATGGATGATGATTACCATTGCTGTTCCTAAGCTACTTAGTAAGTTTTTACCTACAAAAACAACAATCAATACTCACTCAGGATCAGATAGCGAATTCGATTCAAGCAGCCTTAATATAAGTTCATTTGCATTACTCATTTTTATCGGTCTTTTGACTCTTTTAATTGCCAACATGGTAGGGGAATGGATGGGGATTCCATCCATTTTAATTCTCACGTCAATTGCGCTGGGGCTGGCACAGATACGATATTTCAATAAATTAGCGGAAGCTAAAATAATTGGTCTCTATCTTATCTATGTTTTCCTGGCGGTTATTGGCGCTTATTGTGAATTAGGCGCCATGGCCGGCATCGGCAATTTAGCATTTACTGTATTCGGCTTTTTGATTGTAACCGTGGTTGTTCATGGTGCATTAATGCTGATCATTGGTAAACTTTTTAGAATTGATTGGAACATTATAGCCGTAGCTTCGCAAGCAAATATTGGCGGATCTTCATCTGCACTAGCATTGGCCAAAAGTCTTAAAAGAAATGATTTACTATTGCCTGCTGTTCTTATTGGATCACTCGGCAACGGTATTGGAACGTATATCGGATTTTTATTAGCTGAATTATTATGACGGACGGAACAAAGAAAACTGACATACACCCTGGACTGAAAGTAGGGATTGTTTTAAAGAAAGATCAACGCAGCGGAACTATTACTTATGGCGTGGTTGAAAAATTATTGACCAAGAGTAGTTATCATCCGCATGGCATTAAAGTAATGTTAGACGATGGACAGGTAGGCAGGGTTAAAGAAATAGTAAACGATTAAAATACAGTACGTTAAAGACTCATTTTTCACCGAACTTAGATCCTACAGGAGGCCTGTATTTCTTAAATGGGATGGCCAGAAGGTTTCCTAAAGCTGAATGTTCTTTAGCGTTCATATGTGTATCAATGCCATAGATTAACTTATCCGTTTTTTCCACAGAAGCAAAGGTCTTAAAAATGCGATCCCAAATTGAAAATATATTACCGTAATTGGTGTCTGTTAACGGTTGCGTATAATGGTGATGCACTTTATGCATATAGGGAGTTACGAAAACATAGGATAAGGCTTTATCGACTTTTACCGGCATTTTAATATTTGCGTGCGTGATATGCGCAAAGAGAACAGAAAGGCTCTGATAGAGCATTACAATACCAATTGGTGCGCCTACAACT
>JBCDHA010000388.1:0-4428 GCA_038750705.1 Bacteroidota bacterium | reverse complement strand
GGCATCAGTACTTACAAAGGAATGTTACCGTGCTTTTTTCTCGGCAATTTGTCAACTTTGTTTTCAAGCATTTTGAAAGCTCTAATTAGCTTTTTTCGAGTGTTTTCAGGAAGTATGATCTCATCTACATAGCCACGGTGTGCGGCTCGGTAAGGGTTAGCAAACTTGCTAGTGTAGTCATCCACTTTCTCCTGAAGTTTAGCC
The DNA here is from genome assembly GCA_038750705.1 of Bacteroidota bacterium. Lineage (GTDB taxonomy): Bacteria > Bacteroidota > Bacteroidia > Cytophagales > Cyclobacteriaceae > Fulvivirga. The sequence continues at coordinate 4,224 of JBCDHA010000388.1, read as the reverse complement.
TCCTGATCATCGGCAGCTGCAATTTCACGTTTAAAAATAATCTCTGCCGCTCCTTTTGCTCCCATAACCGCTATTTCGGCCATAGGCCATGCATAGTTGATGTCCGCTCCGATATGCTTGGAATTCATTACGTCATAAGCTCCACCGTACGCCTTACGAGTTATTACAGTAACTCTCGGAACCGTAGCCTCGCTAAAGGCATAAAGTAACTTCGCTCCATTGGTTATAATACCATTCCACTCCTGATCCGTACCAGGTAGAAAACCCGGTACATCCTCTAATACAAGTAAGGGAATGTTGAAACAGTCGCAAAAACGAACAAACCTGGCGCCTTTGGTGCTGGCATCAATATCCAATACCCCTGCCAACGAAGCCGGCTGATTCCCTACCACACCAATACTGCGGCCGGCAAGTCGGGCAAACCCGACTACCATGTTATCGGCAAAATTCTTATGTACTTCCATAAAACTGCCCTTGTCTACGATGGCCTCGACTACATCGCGCATGTCATACGGCTGGTTAGGATTATCGGGAACTATGTCGTTTAATGCCTTTACTACCTCATCGCCACTGTTTTCATATTCATATACAGGGGCGTTGTCCTCGCAGTTTTGGGGCATATAGCTAAGTAGCTGCTTAATGTTATTGATACATTCTACCTCATTGGCACAGGCAAAATGCGTTACGCCGCTTTTTGTACTATGCGTACTTGCGCCACCAAGCTCTTCTGCAGTTACATCTTCCTGGGTTACCGTTTTAACCACGTTTGGCCCCGTTACAAACATGTATGAAGTATTTTCAACCATGAGAATAAAATCTGTAATGGCCGGAGAGTAAACAGCGCCACCCGCGCATGGGCCCATTACGGCCGATATCTGGGGCACTACGCCTGATGCCCGTGTATTTCTATAAAATATGTCTGCATAACCGCCCAGGGATACCACACCTTCTTGTATGCGCGCTCCGCCGGAGTCATTTAAGCCAATAACAGGAGCGCCATTCTTCATGGCCAGGTCCATTATTTTAACTATTTTCTCAGCGTGAGTTTCTGAGAGCGAGCCACCGAAAACGGTAAAGTCCTGTGAAAAAACGTAAACCAGCCGACCGTTAACCGTTCCATATCCTGTTACTACACCATCACCAAGGTAGTATTCCTTTTCAAGCCCGAAATCCTTGCATCGGTGCATAACGAATTTTCCCACTTCTTCGAAACTGCCGTCATCCATGAGCAGCTGTATCCGCTCCCTAGCTGTCAGCTTGCCTTTTTTGTGTTGTGACTCAATTCTTTTCTCCCCCCCTCCCAAGAGAGCCTCTGCATTTTTTTTAGCTAGTAGGTCAAACTTCTCTGCGTTGGTAGGCAAAGTATAAATGCGCTTATCAGGTTTTTCAGACATTATGTTGGCTTAATTGTTCCGAATCAAATATAGATAATAATGCGCCGAAAGATTGGCTTGTTGATGCAAATCAGTTTTCCATCGTATTATATAATATAGCAAATTTGTAAGCATGCGAAATATTGCCATAATTGACTGTGGAACAAATACTTTTCACCTTTTAATTGTAAAGCTTCAGGGAGCTGACCCTATGGTGTTACACCAGGAAAAAAGGGTAGTTAAAATCGGTGAAGGCGGAATTAATAACAAAAAGATAACGAAAGAAGCTCAACAAAGAGCAATTGACGCTTTGCAGCATTTCAAAATCAAGATAGATGAGCTCCGGGTTGATAAGGTATATGCCTTCGCAACAAGTGCATTTAGAAATGCATCAAACGGCTTACAGCTAAAGAAGCAAATCCTTAAGGAAACAAACATTGATCTAAGCATAATTGATGGAGGTAAAGAAGCCGAACTTATTTACCGAGGTGTCTTCAGCGCGATGGAAGTTGGAACAGAGCCCGTTCTCACCATAGATATCGGCGGGGGCAGCGTCGAGTTTATCATAGCCACGGGGACCGAGATCTTATGGAAGAAAAGTTTCGAAATAGGCGCTCAGCGATTAATGGATCTGTTTCATAAGCATGATCCAATTTTAGAAACAGAGGTCGATGCCCTTGAGAGTTATCTCGGTGACACATTAGGTGCATTATTTGAAGCTTCGGAACGGTTCCAGCCAAACACGCTGATCGGCTCTTCAGGAACGTTTGATACCTTAAGTGCCATTTACTGCCAGGTAGCAAGCTTGGTAATTACTGAGGAACAAACGGAGACACCATTGACCATACCTGCCTACCACCGCATCCATGAACAACTCATTACCAAAGGTCGGGCAGGAAGGCTTGCCATACCCGGCATGATTGAAATGCGTGTCGACATGATCGTGGTGGCTTCTTGCCTTGTTGATTTTTTATTGAAGCGAATTTCATTTCAACGCATCAGAGTATCTAAGTACGCCTTAAAAGAAGGGGTGCTGGCCCAAATTGTAGATGGCGCAGGACTTGACTAATTTCGCAAGCGCATGAAAACAACATTCAAAGATTCTGAGTTGCGGGCGTTTACCAAAAGCACTTTTCTGGCGATGGGCTGCAGTACATCTCATGCCGATCTGGCCACTGATGTTTTAATAAGCGCCGATCTGAGAGGTATCGATTCTCACGGTGTTGCACGCCTTAGCGGGTACGTAAGGTTATGGGAGGCGGGGAGAATAAACCCGACACCTGACATTAAAATTGTACATGAAACTCCTAGTACGGCAGTAGTTGATGGCGATGCCGGCCTTGGCTTGGTAGTAGCTCCCAGGGCTATGGAAATAGCAATGGGAAAAGCGGAAAACGTAGGTTCCGGTTGGGTAAGTGTCAAGAACTCGAATCATTTTGGAATAGCGGGATACCATACACTTATGGCCGTAGAGCAAGAGATGGTAGGCATAGCTATGACCAACGCCAGCCCACTGGTGGCGCCCACATTCGCTAAAGAACGTATGCTGGGCACCAATCCTATCGCCGTAGCCATACCTACCCACGACCAACCTCCTTTTGTAGCCGATTTAGCTACAACCACCGCAGCAAATGGTAAGTTGGAAATATTACAGAGAACAGAGGCAGAAGCTCCGGAAGGCTGGGTTCAGACTCAGGAGGGAGACAAGTCCATCGATCCTAATGAGTTAAAAAAAGGGGGGGCCTTATTACCACTTGGTGGTGACAGAACACATGGCAGTCATAAAGGCTACGCGTTGGGTTCAATAGTAGATATCTTTTCTGCGGTATTTTCGGGAGCTAATTACGGGCCATGGGCTCCGCCGTTCGTAAGTTTTTTACCTCTACCGGAAAATCCTGTTGGCGAAGGATTAGGGCATTTTTTAGGGGCTATGAGAATAGATGCTTTCAGACCTGCCGACGAATTCAAAAAGCATATGGACAATTGGATAACACGTTTTAGGAGTACAACCCCTGTAGATGATCAGCAAAAAGTACTTATTCCGGGAGATCCTGAGCGGGAAATGGAAGCGGTACGTAGAAAAAACGGAATACCACTAAACGCAAACGTAGTTAGCGACCTGATGGAAATTGAAAAGAAACTAGGAGTGAAACTGGGTTAAAATCCAGCGTTTATACCTACTCTTAATACCAAAGGATTATCATACGGTCTGGGCTCTTCATTGTTATCATAACTTAAGTTATAAAGTGCGGTTACTATCAAAAACGCCCGCTTACCTAACGGCTGAGCCATGCCACCACCAATAAAAACACTTGAGAAGCTATCGCGCTCTGTGCCGAGCTGGCGATCAAAAAATTCAAAATTTAAATATTCGTACTCTGCTTGTAAAAAAAACGGAGCAGGTAAATTATAGCGCGCAAACAGGTTAGCTCCGTAATCTGTAGCGTCAAGATCCGGAGTAAAGCGCTTATCATTTCTATGGCGATATTGTAACTGCAAGCCCCCTGAAAGTTTGTCAGTGATTCTATAGCCTACAAGCGGTGCAACTTCAATGAATGTAATGTCTCCAAAAGAAAAGCCAAGATTACCCCCAAAGAATATTCGATCCCTTACTGGCGATCTTTCATCAATCGTATTTTTATTTTGTGCTATCGAAACTGACCCTGTAAGACAGCAAAGCAATATGATAAGTACTTTATTCATTTTCTTTCACAACGATAAATAAATCTTCACCAGGTTTTTTCATAAGGTACTTTTCACGCGCGAACTTCTCAAGCAGCGTATCATTACTAAGTAGTTCCTCACGCTCATTTCTCACCTCAACTATTTTATCTTGATAATAAGCTTTCTC
>JBCDHA010000387.1:0-4456 GCA_038750705.1 Bacteroidota bacterium | reverse complement strand
TTAATTGTTGGCACATGTATTGCAAAAAGAATAGTGGACTTTAATTTGTACGACTATGGAGACAGTAAAAACCTGCTTTACACTGAACTACACTGAGGAGCAATACCAAAAGGCGAAGGCCTATGTAGAAGACATGAAAAGGCATCCGCAACGGGTATTTTGGATTGGCAAAAAGGATAAGACCGATGAGGAGCTTATTTTATCACATATTGCACATAAGATCCTCTCCGGTTTTTACAATAATTATGATCCATCTTTCGCGCGACAGCAAATTTTAGACATGCATAATAACCGGGCAAATTAACGTAAAGCCTTAGCTTAGTTTAAATACGCTCCAGCACTTTCTTAATAAGACTGTCCACTACCTTGCCAGGGTTTTTAGAGAAACGATTTTTTATCCGGTTGGCTATAATGGCGTTTGCACTTATTATCTCATGGCCCAACATTCTACCCAGGGCGTAATATCCGGCTGTTTCCATTTCAAAGTTAGTGAGCCATAAACCGTTGTTATTATAGTAGTTAAGCTGCTGCATCAGTTTAGGGTACCTGAGCGGCAGCCTTATTTTTCTACCTTGTGGCGCATAAAAGCCAGGACAGGTTACTGTATTGCCCATAATCATTCCATCACCAATCTTATCCCTCAATAAGGTAGATCCTTGAACAACATAGGGTGTGAAGGGTAGACCTAGCTGCTCCTGCAGTTCTGTACCTACCGTTTTTTCAAAGTCAGTAGCTGGTAAGTCATAAAAGCACATAAGCGTATCCAGGCCCACAGCATAATCCGAAATTAGATGTGAGCCTAGCGCAATGTCTTCCTGAAGCGCACCACTCGTACCAACTCTGATGATTTTCAGGCTTCTGTGTTTCTCCTTTACCTCGCGTTTTTTTAAATCAATATTAGCCAGCGCATCCAACTCGGTTAAGAAAATCTCTATGTTATCGGTACCCATACCTGTACTGATTACTGTTATTCTTTTACCATTGTAGGTACCAATGTGCGTAATGAACTCCCTGCGGTTCATCTCGAACTCCAGCTTATCAAAATGCTGACTTACTTTATACACACGTGTTGGATCGCCTACCGATATAATGGTATCCGAAAGATGTGCCGGCTTAAGATTAAGGTGATACACACTGCCGTCAGGATTAAGAATAAGTTCGGATTCGTGTATCTTGGCCATAGATTTTTTGAATGCCGCTCAAGATAGTTATTTAAGCGGGATTTAAAAATCAGGATGCCATTAATATAATATTAATTCTTACATCAGGATTTGATAGGTTGAGCCGGGTTGCCAAAGACGGTTTCTCCGGCCTTAACATCTCCAATTACCACAGACCCGGCGCCTACACGAGCGCCTTTACCAATTTTAACGCCGCTAACAATACATGCGCCTGAACCTACAAAAACTTCATCTTCGAGCCTGACACCGCTGTTAATAATACTTCCTGCTCCTACTTGTATAAAGTGACCTATCTCGGCTTCATAATCTATTACAGCATTCGTATTGACTATGCAATGATTTCCCAGTTTGCATGCGTTACCAATTCTGGCGCCCATATTTACAAAATTGCCATGGCCAATGTGTGCGGAATCGGCTATATAAGCCGTATTATGCAAGGCATTTACAGGCATAACTTTGCGCTTTTTGTTAAGGACTTCGACTAAACTTTTTCTTACAGCATTATCATCTATAGCTATGAATGCCTCACACTTTTTACCTATGAATTTGAGATAGCCGGCATCATCAGTACTACCAAGAACCACCACGTCGTTTATTTCCTGCCCGTGCTTTTCCCGGTCATCATCAAGATAGCCATACACGATGACATCATTACTTTCAAAAACTTCATGAACGGCTCGCCCTAAAGCATTGGCTCCAAATATCAAAACCGGATTACGCATAATATCATTAATAAGTGAATCGTAAAGCTAATCAAACAATTGATTTGAAAGCCGTTTGACCAGTGGGTTATTATATAGTATGAGCATATAAAGAAAAGGAAGAAAGGCCACTTTAAATCTCATGAGTGTGCCAAAATTTGGCGTAGATAATGCCAATAAAGCTGCAAGAACGATAATGTAGAGGAGGGCGATTATCATTAATATAAGCTTTTTATTTTCTTTTGGCTTGCGAAACTTCAATATCGCCCAAATTGAGCCTCCTAAAAGCAGTAAGTTTTCAAACCCCGTGGCCATTGCAGCTTCAGAATGAACTTGCCAAATTAATGGGGCAAATAACCCTGAAAAACAGGCTAATGGGGCATTAAGGATAAAAGACAAAAAGGTAGGATCTAGCTGATAAAAACGAATAAAGCCGTCGGATTTTAGCACGAGCTCATCATGATTCTGCACAATAACATTTAATATCCTGGTGATGTAGAAATTCGGATGAGTGAAACTTGCTATCACCAGCAAACCCAGGAAAATACTACCTGCCAACAGACCGATTTTCAAAATGCCGGTTAAAGCATATTTTTTTTGAAAATAGAGCATCACCCTTCCGGTAATCAACAAAACCACAAGAACACCGGCGTAGAAATATTTAAGCTTCCAAAGCAAAACCAAGGCAACACTTGCCGTGATGAGTTCTGGCCAGGTCACTTTTTTTTGCAGGAACAGCGCCTTAACGTAAGTGGCTATTATGTAAGCGATACATCCTACTGCTAGACTTTCTTTAGAAAGCCCTGAACTCCAAAATACAAAGGACGGGACAAGAAATAAACCTGTGGCAATGGCAAGAAAGTTATCAGCAAGGTACTGTGTTAATAGAATATATAACTTCCAGAGCCCTGCAAAACAGAAAAAAGAAAAGTACAATGCTATCAGCCAATAGCTATCACCGGTAATAAGACAAAAAACACTGGTGAGTTTAACAAAGACCAAATTTGGGGTCCAGGTATAGCCGATATTGATGATTTCAGGGTCAGAAGAATAAAGGAAGTTCATAAACGCCGGCAGATTATTATAAGCCAAATTAGCAAGCGCTTTCGCCTGTTCGAAAAAAGTAAAAGTGTCTCCCGAAGGATAATAGTAGGTATAAACGATACCCAAGCCAAAGCCTGCCGTCAACTTTAAAGTGAGAAAAATAAAGTAAAATTTAGCGGGAGCACGCTGGTAATAATAAAAAGCTATGCCGGCTAGTATGGCGATGTTAATAAGATAGTACCACATTACTATTCCCGCTGTAGGAGTTTTACCCCAACATTACATCTCAAACACTGCTTTTTCGAACAGTAGTTATTATAGAGCTGAATCAACCCTTGCGATTCAAACGAAGAAGCCGATTTAATACCCAAACCATGCCACAGTTTAGTAATTCTGTTGCTCTCTGACCTTAATGACTGAAGCAATTCAATAGACTGATTCATGTACTGCTGCTGGTCATGAAGCCTTCCGTAGGCGGCTAACAACGGCGCCACGGTATTGATACCAATGTTTTGAATGCTTGATAAGCCCATTTCAGACACTTTGCCTTTGGCCTCTTTACCAAAGCGATAATGCTTGCACCAATAATCGGACGTATGGGATCCTAAAAGGGCTTTCAGGTCGTTTTCATTTTTAATCTCTTTAACTCTTGAAAATAAACCTTGCTGATGCTGCATAACACCGGCAAGCTGAGCTATTCGCAGGGTTGGAAAATTGGCCGGGCGTAAGCGCATGAATTTCCATTGAAATTCCGACATCGGTTCGGGAAGATCGTACTTGTATTTTAGAAATTGGTGCTCTGCCTGAAGTCCGGCCTGGTATTCATCCTGTGGCCGTGAATCCAGGAAGCCTGCCTGCCCGAAAAGCAAAGCTTCCAATTGCGTGATATTATCAGAATGTTTCTTGAGCAACTTCGCAGGTACCAATTCCGCCAAACGTTGAAACTGTTCGGCATTGGTTTTAAAACCAAAGTTTTTCGCCAGCAATCGAAATGCAGTATTTTCCCAATCATTTGCAATAGAATAGAAAACGTCAGTTGCTAAAGATGCCTTTTCATCCAACCGCTCTACCGCTATTTTATCTATCATTGACGAAAAAACCACCCCTTCTACCCCCGCCAGCTGATCAACGCAGGGAATCGGCCACAACGAATTCATTAAACCTTTATAAGAATTGATTAAGGCAGGTTCTACCCTATTGGCAATTTCCAGCGTGGGTATTTCCGTACCGTCACTGCGTTTGACGGCTTTATCGTGCAGCCAAACCACGTGCAGAATTACGTTATTGTAAGCTTTATCCTTGGTGTGCCCGTGCACTGCCCAATCTGAAGAACGATGATGAATTTCTATACTTCCACGCCATTCCAAACCATCAATAATAACTTTAGCTTCCTTAAAATCAGGGCCTGCGTCTGTATTATAGCTTCCTGGCTTTAGCACGTTGGCAGCTAACCCTTCGGTAGTTGTAAGAGCGCCTTTATTAAAGTATTGGTGCTTCCACACGAAATGTATGAAGGCCTCCTGCATTAAG
>JBCDHA010000386.1:0-4457 GCA_038750705.1 Bacteroidota bacterium | reverse complement strand
CCAAAAAACCTCTGCATTACCCCGAACATTAATCCCAGATCACTATTATCAAAGGCAACGCTCAGCTGCTCATGCATTTCGTCAAAGGTCTCTCGGGTCATATCCAGAGATATATTACCGATGATATTTTGCTGGCCCAAATACAATACGGCGAAGCTGAATTTTTTCTCTGAGTGTGTCACATTTGACCTGATCCTGGTTACACCTAAAGCCAGTCGCTGGTTTCCGGCTTCTTTAAGTTCAAAATAGTCATTACTGGTGGCATAATTAAAAACTGGAAATGACTCCCGTTCATCGACAAAAATACTGGCTATAGAATAGTGCATGCCTACGCGTTCAAGGTTCACACTGGCAGGAGCTACATACTTGAGATACACATTAGATGCAGTTCTATGTTCGGCTATATTACTTTTAGCAACCGATAACTTAGCCAAAAAATTATACTCGTGATCCACGCCGCCTTCCTGATAAGCGAGTTGTATGGCCCGGCAGGCATACTGCATAATTTGCGTGGTTTCAATTCCCGAGACTTCGTCGAAAAACCAGCCGCAGCTTGTATACATTAATAAACCATTGCGCTGCATCTCCAGTAGTCTAAGCGCTTTGATCGATTGATCCTTTTTGGTGAGGTTCTTTTTTACATAAGCGTCAACATTTTCATCAGATCGGTCTAAGATCAACTCTATATAGTTATCTCGCGCTGCCCATGGGTCTTTAAAAATTGTTTTACCTTCTTTTTCAAAAACTAATTCCAACTCACCTCTTAGCCAATCCAGCGACTCACGAAGAGGCTTTCGCCACTGCTGACTCCAACCTGAATTCCCCCCTGTATGGCACCCACAGTCTTCTTTCCACCGACCGACACCATGCACACAACTCCATGAGCTATCTTCCTGAATTTGCGCTTCATGGGTTACCTCAAATTTTTCTAAAAACTCGCCGTAGTTTGTAAGCTTTACCTGATTACTGCGTTCCACATAGTCCAGGCAAAATGCCAGCGCCATATCGCCGTGCTTATGATGATGGCCGTAGCTTTCTCCATCAGTAGCCATATGAACGAGTTGCGGGCCAGGCGAATCTGAAAAGCCTGCCATTAAACTTTTAGCAAAACGCTCTCCATCGTTCAGTAATCCATTAAACGCTACGGACTGTGATATGTCGCCGTCATAGAAAAAGAGATATATGCTCTTCCCTGAAGGCAAGCTACATAAGTATGGAATTTTGGTATTTACAGAAAGATTTGATACGTCTTTCCAACTTTGGCCTCCTATTTTCTTAACCGCTTTAGCCTGTCTTGGAGCCAAGATTGTATACTTAATGTTATTTTCCGCAAGTACTTCTAACGATTCCGTATCTACAGCCGTTTCTGCAAGCCACATACCTTCAGGTTTACGTCCGAAGCGACTTTCAAAATCATATATGCCCCACTTTACCTGCGTTTCCTTATCTCGTCTATTGGCTAACGGCATGATGATATGATTATACACCTGCGCAACGGCCGAGCCATGGCCATTAAAATTAGCTAAGCTAAGCTTGTCAGCTTCAATAATTGCCTCGTAGGTTTCCTGATCATTTAATTCAAGCCATGAAAGCAGTGTTGGACCGAAGTTGAAACTGATCTTAGCGTAGTTATTTACAATATTTTTAATTACTCCGCCCTTATCGAGAATCCTGGAAGCCCCGTTGGGGCCATAACATTCATGGGTGATCCTCTCATTCCAATCGTGAAACGGGTGTGCCGAATCTTGAAGTTCAACCTCTTCCAGCCATGCATTTTCACGTGGGGGCTGGTAAAAATGGCCATGAATACAGATATACTTTTCCATATAAATAATTAGCAATATGCGATATTAATCAGAAGATTTTGGTTACCAAATGATTAAGTTCATATTACTTTTAAACATGAACTTAGTAACCTAATGCCTCACAGCTAAAACATTAAGAACCGGCATCCTCAAAGTTTTCAACAGCTTCCACAAACTTAACTACTGAAATGCCTAACGGTGGCAAAGTGAGGTTGACGGAAAATTCATGTCCATGAAACGCCACCGGCGTAGATTTGATCTTACCACCATTCGTAACACCGCTGCCTTGGTATTTAGCGTCATCACTATTCACTGCTTCCTGCCAATAACCTTTCAGCGGTACGCCTATTCTATAGTTTCCGCGAACTGCCGGAGTGAAATTACAAATGACTACCAGCGTGTCTTCTACCTTCTTTCCTTTACGCATAAACACGATAACACTGCTAGCATTATCAGAATAATCAATCCATTGAAAACCGCGATTTTCGAATGCATAATCGTATAATGCCGGAGCCTCCTTGTAAAAACTGTTTAAGTCTTTCACAAAATCCTGAACTCCCTTGTGCATGTTGTTGTCCAGAAGGTGCCAGTCCAGGCCATTGTTATGATTCCACTCCGCATACTGCCCAAATTCCCCTCCCATAAATAGTAATTTCGTACCGGGGTGCGCATACATATAACCGTAGAGTAGTCTAAGGTTTGCAAAGCGTTGCCAATCATCACCCGGCATACGCCCCAGCAAGGAACCCTTGCCATGAACTACCTCATCGTGTGAAAGCGGTAGCATAAAGTTCTCGGTAAACGCATACATGATGCCGAAGGTGATCTCATTTTGATGATATTGACGATATACAGGATCCTTTTTGAAATACTCTAAAGTATCATGCATCCAACCCATCATCCATTTCTGACCAAACCCCAATCCGCCAACATAGACAGGCTTTGAAACCATAGGCCATGAGGTAGATTCTTCCGCTATGGTAATAGCATCAGGAAAATGAGCATATACCTGAGTATTCATTTCCTTTAAAAAATGGATTGACTCCAGGTTCTCACGTCCACCAAACTCATTGGGTATCCACTCTCCTTCTTCCCTTGAATAATCCAGATAAAGCATTGAGGCTACTGCGTCTACACGCAATCCATCAATGTGATATTGATCTAGCCAGAAAATAGCATTACTAATTAAAATGGATCGTACTTCATTTCTACCGTAGTTAAAAATGTAACTTTTCCAATCAGGGTGAAATCCTTTTCTGGGATCCGCATGCTCGTAAAGGTGCGTGCCGTCAAACTTATACAGTCCATGTGCATCCCCCGGAAAATGTGAGGGTACCCAGTCCAGGATTACGCCAATGCCTGCGGCGTGAAATGCATCTACCATAAACATGAAGTCTTCCGGCGTACCAAAACGGCTGGTTGGCGCAAAATAGCCTGTAATCTGATACCCCCAGGAACCATAGAATGGGTGCTCCGTCATAGGCATAAACTCAATATGTGTATAGCCCATTTCTTTCACATAATCTACGAGCTCTTCAGCAGCCTCCCTGTATGATAAAGATCGATCTTCCTCCCATTTCTTTCTCCAAGAGCCGAAATGCACTTCATATACAGCATAGGGCTTTTCTTTATCCGCCTCCTTGTTTCTTTTCGTTAACCATTTAGTATCCTTCCATTTGTAGTTAGTATCCCAAATAATAGAAGCTGTTTTAGGAGGTTGTTCGCAAAAACGGCTAAAAGGGTCCGCCTTTTCCAATATGTGTCCTTCTTGCGTTTCTATGGCATATTTGTATACTTCACCGTGCCCTACATCAGGAACGAATGCCTCCCAAATACCTGACGAGTCCCATCGTGGAAATAATGGGGTAGAACTTCTGTTCCAGCCATTAAAATTTCCAATAACCGATACGTGCTTGGCGCTTGGCGCCCAAACGGCAAAAAACGTCCCTTTCTGCTTTTTATGCGTAGCTATATGGGCGCCCATTTTCTCATAGAGTTTGTAGTGGTTGCCTTCCCTAAATAGATGAACGTCAAACTCTGTAATTAACGAAAAGAAATCAGGCTCAGAAACTTCAGCTGCTTTTTTGGCAGTCACAGGCTTTTTCACCGAGGGAGTCTTTTTGGCAGTTGAGGTCTTTTTTGATGATGCCTTAGCAGTGGTTGTTGGTTTGGCTTTTTTTGCCATAGTTATTTTGTTTTATCGTATCTGTCGATTAAATATTTTATACCGCGCAATGGTATGATCACCCAGTCAGGCCGGCTGTTCAGTTCATATCCTAATTCGTAGATGGCCTTCTCTAAAAGGTATGTACGCATAAGGATGTCATAACTTTCGGTCAGTTTTTTTCCAATGCCCATTCGTTCCATATAAGCGGACAGATAAAATCTGCTTACATAATGCTGCCATTGCTCCGCCCAGGTTTCAAGGTACTCAATATCCTTGTCTCTATAGTTTTCGTTGAGCAATATTTTGCCGTAAGCCGCATAATGGAATGAACGCATCATTCCCGCCACATCTTTAACCGGACTTTTCTTCAGTCTTCTCTCACTGAAGGTAAAACCAGGCTCTCCCTCAAAATCAATGATAATAAAATCCTTGCCATTAAACAGTACTTGCCCCAAGTGATAATCGCCGTGTATTCTGGTCTTTAT
>JBCDHA010000385.1:0-4458 GCA_038750705.1 Bacteroidota bacterium | reverse complement strand
CATTGCCGCCCAAGAAAGTTATGCTCGAGGGAAGAAGACTTATTTTCTGTTTCATATTGTTTTATATCCCTTCTGGTTGTTTTTTAAGAACTACGTGCTTAAGCTTGGGTTTTTAGATGGTTATTTCGGATTCATTATTTGCATCAATGGTGCATTTTATAAATACCAGAAGTACACAAAACTTTATATTCTTGGAAAAGGAAAAAACTAAAATAGTACATGACGAAATGCCTTCGTCATGTACTATTTGCAATGCTGGTAACATTAAGTTTTACCTTAAAGACAAGGGTATCCGGGTATTCATTAGTAATGCGTGTAGAACGCCGTTTATGGACTTTCAATACTCTGACAGGTACTTCTCGGATTTTATACACAATATCAGTTCAGGGATTTCAAACATCACGGGTATGGTGATGATAAAACACCACACCTTGCCAGGTATGAAGATAATTTAAGACTGATAGAAAAATTTGTAAGGCCGGTAAGTTTTTACCTACAGGCTCTGGAAACGGAATGGATAGGGAGGGGGCTAATAGTAGAGGTTGCACCGTTGAAGGTTATGAAATAAATGAAGAGTATACAGGGATGTTATGTGAAAACGGTAAACTACCTATGTATAGGAGTAATTTATTTAAAAGGATCAGACAGCATTAAGCAAATGCCTATTTAAATCAGGATTTGGATGGGTGACGTGTAAAGAATGAAACCACTCAAAATACTTCATTTAGGTTCCGAGGCAAGCTGGCGCGGAGGTGAGCAGCAGATTGCCTATCTCATTGAAGAATTAGTAAACGCCGGACATACTTGTGAAATTCTGGGACGAGATAACTCCGCTTTTGAGGACTACGCCAGCGAGGAGAATTTGCAGTTTTATGGGGCGAGTTACTCCGGAGTAGGATTGATTAAAACGGTTTTCTTACTTAATGAGATGTCTTCAAAGTATGATATTGTTCATGCCCACAGTGGAAAATCTCATACCCTAGCCTTTTTGGCATTGCTTGCCGGCATGCGTACGCCGGTTGTGTTGTCGAGAAGGGTGGCTTTTATGCCTAAAAGCAATTTTTTTACAAGATGGAAATATAATCATACCGGCATTAAGCGAATTATCGGTGTTTCGAACGCAATTACTGAAATCATGAGATCTTATTTGACTAAAAAGAAAGAGAGATGTGTCACCATCCACAGTGGCATAGATTTAAGAAGATTTTCTGGTCCACAAAAAAAAATGTTAAGATCGACACTTGAATTACCTAAAGGCTCTTTCCTGGTAGGAAATACATCCGCTTTGACAGATAATAAAGACTATTTTACCTTTTTGAGAGTAGCTGAGGTGCTTAGCAATAAAGATGATGCCTATCACTTTGTAATTATGGGTGATGGACCTATGGGAAAAGAGATTAAAAGCTTTGCAAAAGATCTGAACCTAATGGATCGTGTAACATTCACTGGTTTTGTAAGTACAATTCCGAAATTTATAAGTGATTTAAACGTTTTTTTAATGACTTCTATAAAAGAGGGCCTTGGAACATCCATCTTAGACGCGTTTGCCTCGCAGGTTCCTGTAGTTGCTACCAGAGCGGGTGGCATTCCTGAAATGGTAATTCATGAGTCTACCGGATTAACTGCTGAGGTAGGAGATGTAAATGCGTTAGCAATGAACATTGAAAGATTAAAAGGTAATGTTCAGCTAACTCAGGAGTTAGTATCAAATGCATCCTCTAAGCTATTGGAATTCACTAAGGAACAAACGGCAAAAAAAACCCAGGATGTTTATTATGAGGTCTTAGATACTCACGGTTAATAGACCTCCTTTTGTAGCCAGGCAAATAACTCCATCAACCAGGCTACACCTACGTGGATAAGTACACCACCAAAAATACTCCTGCTTTCTAAAGCTATAACGCCGAGAATATAACCACCTGCAATAGAGCTTATAGCTTCGCCTGCCGGCTTACCAAAGTGATAAAAGCAATAGGTCACCACCATTGGAAGCACTACGTTTCTTCCCATAATACTTGTAAGACCAAGTATCATGAACCCTCTAAAAGCAAGCTCGATAGTCAGAAAATTCCAGCCGTAAGCTAATTCATATAGTATCGCTGGCAACCACTCGCCTGTGCCCAATACAGTATGGGCAGGGTTACTTTTATAAATAGGATAGAAGTTACTGAAGTTATCAATGAAGGAGGCCAGGAAAATGACGGGGATCATAACTGCTAGCATGAACAGATATGGCTTATAGTTGAAATTATGCCATGTGAGACCATAAAACCTATTTCTTTCCTTGTCAAGCAGGTGATAAAATATCAGCATCGGAACGATCATAGTACCTACATTAATCAGGTTTTTACTCACTTTTCTAGCCAAGTATTGCATGGCAGGTGGAAACTCTGCTCTTACTAAATTATCATGATAGTGAAAGCCTGCATCCAGCGCGAGAACGGATAAAATGAAGAGGCTTTTGATCCAAAACCACTTGTTACCAAAGAGAGTACTTTGGCTTTTAAATACCATCATAATCAGGCATGTACCGTAATAGGCGAAGGCATAAAATAGGAAGAAGTAAAAAATTCTGATCCCTTTTCCATAGTAGCTATCGATGATAGAGTCCTCAAAATCGAGATAATAATTTACACTGATCGAGAGAGTGAGAAAACCTAGCACCGCTCCATAGTAAGCAATTGAAAAATCCTCTTTTACATGTTGCTTAAGATATTTGAGAATGGATTTCATGTATAGCCTTTTAAGGCTTTCGCCACTTCTACAATTGGTAAACCTACTACATTGAAAAAGGACCCTTCTGTTTTCTCGATGATAAAACTAGGAGTTAATCTCTGCTGTTCCGGAAGCAATTTTTGTTTACCAGAGTTTAGAAATTCTCGTTCCTCGGTAGAGTATAGATCCGATGCATTGCTGACACATTCTTGAATACCATAGGCACCCGCTTTATCTACAGGATTGAATCGTTTCATGTAGTCGGTAATGGCTTCATTACTCAAACTCGGGAAATGAACAGTCGTAAATTGACTTAATGTTTGATTCTTGTTACCATACGAAATATTCACTGCTGTATTTACCTTATGTGCTCTGCCAGAAAGAGATTTTAGCATTTCAATGCCCTCTTCAAAAGATTCTGGCTTTCCTAATATGGTGTCATCCAGAATAACCGTAGTGTCCGAGGTTATTATTATTCTGTTTTTGAATACCTCTTTATAAGCATTGCCTTTCTTTTCTGCTAAGTAAGAGGCCACCTGAGAACAGGGTAGTTCCATGGAAAAATCCTCTTCAACGTCAATGGATTCGGCCTGAAAGTCGATAGTAATGAGCTTCAGGAGTTGTCTCCTTCGGGGAGATTTAGAGCCAAGAATAATGGGGTTCTTGAAATTCATCTTCTTGTATTGATCCAAAAAGGAAACCGCATATTACTTTAGGATAGAAGTAGGTTGATTTTTGCGGCATGGTATACCCACTATAGCAAACAGTTTTAACCTGTTCCATAGAAATATCCTTGGTGATCAATGCCAGTTGTACCTCTTCTTTTATAACCTTTGCCAGGCAGTCACTGAAGCTACGATCAAACTCAATTGAATTTGAACTTCTCTGTTCACGGCCGGGTATGCCTAATACCTTTTCTATTACAAAGTAATGCAATACCGTGAGGTCCAGCTCTTTTATTTCATCAGGAAATTTCCATTTGAGATGCTCTATTCGCTCCGGCTTCAAGCGAATTTTATAAGCACTATCCTTAAACAAAAGACCAAACGCCCAAAGCTTACCCAGAATAATTTCATTTATCATATAGGCATCCTCGATATTCTTGATAATGAAATCTTCGCTCAATTGTTCAAGTAAATCCTTTTCACTTATATCGGGTAAACCTTTAATTAAACGGTGCGTAGGCAGAATACGCAGATCTTCAGCTTCCGTGTTTGTCAGAAACATCATATGGAAATTATAGCCCTCATCTCCTGTATGATTAGGATTTGATTCCCGCATTTTTTTGCGGTGTAGCAATGAGCCTTCATACCGATGATGACCGTCCGCCAGTATTACCTTCTTATCTTTCAATACAGCCAAAAAACGCTCAATAACCTTCCTGTCATGAATGACGCTGAGCACATCTCTTACGCCCTGATAATCCTCGGTTTCATAAACAGGATTGGCCATACTTTCATCCATGAAGTGTTCTAACTCAAATTCAGGATCGGTGTAAAGTCCATGGGTAGGGCTTACATTAAATTGTGTTTTATTGAGAATATTTATACGATCATTTACTGAGTGAGGCATCGTGTTTTCATGCCTGAGCAATACACCTTCATCCCAGTCATAAGCCCTTATATTACAAATGAACCCTTTACGACAATACTCTTTAGTTTGTCCGGCTAATGAAAAGTACTGATAGTACACATATATACCAGGGATCTGATCTTGGAGAATGATCGATTCTTTCTTCCATTG